>DAOPZW010000001.1:0-69927 GCA_035353595.1 Elusimicrobiales bacterium
GCCGTGGGCGGTGAGCTCCTGCGGAATGTTGGGGTGGCCGGGGGTGCCTTTGAACTCCAGGTGTTCCAGCAGATGGGCCATGCCGGTCTCGCCGTAATTCTCGTTGCGCGAGCCCACCAGGTAGGTGACGTTCACCGTTACGGTGGGCTTGGTGGAATCCGGGAAGAGCAGCACTTTCAGGCCGTTGGCCAGCGTATATTCGTCTATGCCTTCTACTGAAGTACCCTGCGCCACGCCCGCAGGCAATGCGAAACCGGCGGCGCTGGCGGCGCGGGCCGGCAGCAGTACAGCGGCCAGCAGAAGCACTAATATTTTATTTTTCACTTTATCCTCCCCGGGAAGTCTTGCCCCTGGGAGCGGGCTGCGCGCTGCGGCAGGCTGTTTCTCCCAGGCAATATTGTAGTCATTGTGGCCGCTGCGGCGCAATTCCCGGGCCGGCAAAGAAAAGCTTAGCCTTTTCGGGCAATTGTTGGGGCGCGGCCAAAGAAGTAAACTTTTTTTCGTTGAACTATGCGGTTAAGGGGGAAAACAATGAAGATACTTTATACAGCGGCGGTCTGTTGTTTGCTGGCGGCTTCGGCCGGGGCCCAGGGCCTGCCCGATGTGAATAAAATGAAGCAAAAAGCGGCCGCGGCGGCTGCGGATACCGGGGACCTCGCGTACAAGGCCGCGCGGGCGGCCTTCAATAAGGCCGTGAAGGATATCCCGTTCGCGTATAATTCATCCGAGCTGAACCTCAGCGATCCGAAATGCACCGTGGCGGGCGTCAGCGTGGACGCCTTCCTTAAGAATACGCTGATCCCGGCGCTGGTGAAGCTGGCGGCGCTGCTGCCGGCCGACAAACAGGTGACCGTGACCGGGCACGCTTCGCGCAGGGGGCCCGATGAGGCTGCCGGCGCCTTCCAGGGAAATATTGCGCTGTCCAAGGCCAGGGCCGAGGCGCTGGTAAAATACCTGACGGCCAATTCCAGCCTGGGCGCCGAGCGCTTTAAAGTGGTTGCCGCCGGCTCCGCGCAGCCGCTGCCAGGCGTGGACCCGGCCTCGGACAAGAACTGCCGGGCCAGCATAATGATGGAATAGGCGCCTGGCGGCGCAGGGGTAAAAAGGGGGGGGCGATGGAGAACAAGAAACTTACCACCAACGCCGGCGCGCCGGTGGCGGACAACCAGAACATACTGACGGCGGGCCGGCGCGGGCCGGCGCTGCTGCAGGACGTGTGGTTCCTGGAGAAACTGGGTCATTTCGACCGCGAGGTGATCCCGGAGCGGCGCATGCACGCCAAGGGCTCCGGGGCCTACGGGACTTTTACCGCTACGCGCGAGCTGGGTAAATACAGCCGGGCCAGGCTCTTCGCCAAAGCCGGCAAGAAGACCGAAGTGTTCGCGCGCTTCTCCACGGTGGCCGGCGAACGCGGCGCCGCCGACGCCGAGCGCGACATACGCGGTTTCGCGCTGAAGTTCTATACCGAGGAGGGCAACTGGGACCTGGTGGGCAATAATACGCCGGTGTTCTTCCTGCGCGACCCGCTGAAGTTCCCCGACCTGAACCACGCCGTGAAGCGCGACCCGCGCACCAACCTGCGCAGCGCGCGCAATAACTGGGACTTCTGGAGCTCCCTGCCCGAGGCGCTGCACCAGGTGACCATCACCATGAGCGACCGCGGCATCCCGTTCTCCTACCGGCACATGCACGGCTTCGGCAGCCATACCTTCAGCCTGATCAACGCGGCCAATGAAAGGTTCTGGGTGAAGTTCCACCTGGTGACCTGGCAGGGGATAAAGAACCTCACCGACGCCGAAGCCGCGGTGCTGGCCGGCAGGGACCGCGACAGCCACCAGCGCGACCTCTACGAGAGCATAGAGCGCCGGGACTTTCCCCGGTGGACCATGTACGTGCAGGTTATGCCGGAGGCGGACGCGGCGCGGCTGCCGTATAACCCGTTCGACCTGACCAAGGTCTGGCTGCACAAGGATTGCCCGCTGCAGGAAGTGGGGGTGCTGGAGCTCAACCGCAACCCGGAGAATTATTTCGCCGAGGTGGAGCAGTCGGCCTTCAACCCCGCCAATATCGTGCCGGGCATAGGGTTTTCGCCGGACAAGATGCTGCAGGGGCGGCTGTTCGCCTACGGCGACGCGCAGCGCTACCGCCTGGGCGTCAACCACCACCTGATACCGGTGAACGCGGCGCGCTGCCCCTTCCACAGCTATCACCGCGACGGGGCCATGCGGGTGGACGGCAACCACGGCGGCGCGCCGGGCTATGAGCCCAACAGCCGCGGGGAATGGGCCGGGCAGCCGGGCGCGGCGGAACCGCCGCTGGAGATAGGCGGGCTGGCGGCGCATTGGGACCACCGCGAGGATACGGATTACTACAGCCAGCCGGGCAGGCTGTTCAACCTGATGAAGCCCGGGCAGCGGCAGGCGCTGTTCGAGAACACCGCCCGCGCGCTGGGCGACGCCCCCGGGGAAATTAAGCTGCGCCATATAGGCAACTGCCGGAAAGCCGACCCGGCTTACGGCGCGGGCGTGGGCGCGGCGCTGGGGATGCCGATGGGGGAACTGGCGAAAGCGGGAAAATAGTAGCTTGTTCTTGAGCGGGGGGATACAGGACGGAAAAATGGCGGAGCTGCGGGCGAGCGTCCGAACGCGGGGTCTTTAATTCAACCCCGCGCCCGGGCCGGGAGGCTTTTTCAGTTCACGGCCTCCAGTTCCGCCAGCGTTTTCGTTATTTCGGCCGCCGCGGCCTTCATCAGGGCCAGCATTTCTTTTTTTTCAGGGGCGGAGCAGTCCTTGTAAAGCTCGGCGGCGCTCTTGAGGCTGGAGCATTTCGACCTCAGGTCGTGCAGCAGTTTGGAAGGGTCGGCGGTCATGCGGTCTCCTTAAATCTTGTCCCCGCTCTTTTTGAGCGTGGCGTAGAGCAGCCTGGTGGAGATCTTAAGGGCCGCCAGCGTTTTTGTGCGGCTGCCCTCGTTCTCGTCCAGGTTCCTTTTGATTATTTCCGCTGAAACTTTATCCAGCGCGGCTTCCAGGCCGTGGGCCAGCGCATAGGCGTAAAGGTCCTCGCCGGCGGGCCCCGCCGCGGGGCTGCCGGCGGGACCCGCCGCGCGGCCTTTCAAGTGCTTCTGCGCGGTCTCCAGGCTTACCCTGCCGCCGGGGCCGCCGGCCACCAGGTCCGTGAACTTCTTCAGTTCGCGGATATTGCCGGGCCATGCATAGCTTCCCATGAATTCCCTGGCCTCGGGCGTGAAAGCCAGGCGCCGGCCGGTTTTGGTGAAGTGCAGCACCAGCGGGAAAATATCGCAGCGGCGGCGCGCCAGCGGCTTGAGCGTTATTGTATAGCCGTGCACGCGGTGGAACAGGTCGAAGCGCAGCTTGCCCTGCGCTATCAGCGCCTGCGGGTCTTCCAGCGTGGCGCTGATGATGCGGAACTCCGAGCGCTCCGGCTTTTCCGAGCCCAGCGGGTAGAAGGAGCGCTCCTCCAGCGCCTTGAGCAGCTTGGTCTGCATGTTCAGGCTCATGGCGCCTATCTCGTCGAGGAATAGCGTGCCTTTGTGCGCTTCCAGCAGGCGGCCTTTGCGCGCTTCGGAGGCGCCGGTGAAAGCGCCTTTCTTGTAGCCGAACAGTTCCGCTTCCAGCAGGTCTTCGGAATAGGCCGAGCAGTTGATGGCCACGAAAGCGCCGTCCCGCCCGGAATGCTCGTGCAGGATCTTGGCCAGAGAGGTTTTGCCGGTGCCGGAGGGGCCCAGGATCACGATGGGCAGCTCGGTGGGCGCGTATTTGAGCGCCTCGGCGGCCGCGGCCTTCGTTTCCGGGTCCTGGGTGATGAAAGCGTCCGCGAAGATGTCGGCGGCGCCGGCGGCTTTGCGGTGCTGCAGGAATTTCTGCAGGATGTCCGCCACGTTGCGCTCTTCGTTGCCCTTGGCGTAGAAGTCGCCCGCGCCCGCCTCGTAGGCCTTGTCTATCATCTCGTCGGAATCGGAGCTGGACACCACCACGGCGTAGAGCCCTTTGTCCACGGCCCGCGGGATCGCCTTGAGGCCGGAGTAATCGTCGCCGGGGCCCAGCATCAGGTCGAAGAAGCCCAGGTCGTAGCGCCCGGTCTCCAGTTTTTTCAGGGCGGTCTTAAGGTCGCCCGCCAGGTCCACGTTGTGCGCGGCCAGCTGCGCGGCCATAACTTTCTGGGCCAGCTTGTCGTCTTCCACCACCAGGATATTCAGCTTTTCCATAGATTCTCTTTTGAGAAGAAATATTTTCAAATGAAAATGTTAACCCTTGGAACTATTATACAGAAGTTGCGGGTATAGTGTATCTCCTATAGAAAAACGGTGGCGCGGGTGCCGCCTGTTTTTTGGCATAAAAATTGCTCTGCTGCGGGTACAATGACTATAATATGCCTTGAGAGAAAAACTATGACAAGATCTTACCGCACAGGGCTGCACCACGTGACCGGGGCAAAAACTTCCGCCTCCGTAATGGGCGCCGTTAAAATGGGCCAGCTGGCCGCCATGAGCGAGGAGGAATTCGAGAAAAGCCTGCTCGAGATGGAGAGCGGCCGCACTTTCCAGCTGCTCAAGGCCTCCGGCGCCGTGAACCTGGCCGAATTCCCGTCGGCGCGCTACGCCGCGCGCAAATACGCGGGCTACGGTCTTAAACTTTCCGGCGGGGACCTGCCCGAACTGGCCGACGGCAAAGGCGACCTGGTGGCCCTGATCCAGGGAATCGGCCAGGAGAAGTTCGAAGCCTGCTTCCTTAAAGACGCCGCGATGAGCGACGTGGAGCGGGCCGAAGAGTGCGATATCAGCGTGGCCGACGCGCAGCGCCTGCGCGATTTTGTGAACCGGGCTTTCATCCAGGCCGAGTTCGAAGGCGCGGCCGAGGCGCCGGCGGCCAAAGTTTTCAGCGCGGTGGCCGGCATTGAACTTAATGACGGCGAGCCGCAGCTGGGCTTCTTCCACCGCGAGGTGTGGAAAGGCCGCTACAAGGTGGACGCCGAAAAGCTGGCGGCCCTGCTGCCGGGGCTGCCGCAGGCCGAGCAGAACCGCGTGGAGAAGCTGCTGCGCAAGCTGGAATTCGCCGACAAGCGCAAGACCACGCTGTACCGCGCGCTGGAGATCCTGATCAGCGTCCAGGCCGAGTACCTGGCCACCGGCGAGGCCGGCCGCCGCCGTCCGCTGTCGCAGCGGACCATGGCTAAAAACCTGGATGTGGACGCCAGCGTGTTCAACCGCCTGATCTCCAATAAATCGATACAGATGCCCTGGGGCATGGAAGCGCCCATGAGCGCGCTGCTGCCCAGCCCCAAGAAAGTGAACATAGACCGGCTTTATGAGATCGCGTCCGAAAAACCCGAGCTCAGCGACGAGGCCCTGCGCACCGAACTGAAGACGCGCCACGGCATAGCCCTTTCGCGGCGCTCGGTGGCGCAATACCGCAAGGATCTCGGCCTGCAGTCCGGCGGCCGGCGCGCGCCCGAAGCGGCGCAAGAGTGACCGGCCTTGAGCCGCCATATTTTCATGCGAGAATATATTTTCAAATGAAAACATTTGCGTTCAAACCTGTTGCGGTCTTGCCTCTCCCAAACAGTTCCTCAAATGAAAACCGGGCGGCTCCTGGTGATCCCCGGTGGCATAATTATTGCTCTATATAGGGTGTGGCCGGGTTCCGTCGGGAGGTTCAGCGGGTAGGGCGGGACCCGGTCCCTAAATTTTGAGATGAAGGTAAAAGGCCTTAAGGCCGGCAAGAGAGTATGGAATACCTGTTCGACATAGGATACTCATTTATTATCGCGGTCCTGGCCGTTGTCTATATTTCTTCCGTCCTGGTTGAGGGCGGCGTTTGAGCAGCTGGTTGATAAATCTTCAGAGGGAGAATAAAATGAAAATACTGGCATCACTGGCGGTCATCTGCTTAGTTCCGGCAACAGCCGTTTATTGCGCGGCTCCGGAAATAAAAACTTTTCCCGCGGCGGGGATACAAAGTCTGCGCGTTGAAACCGGGGCCGGGGACATCCTTGTGGAGGGCGCGCCGGGGGACATACGGGTGGAGGTTACCGGCGAGGAGCCCGGCAAATGCCTGCTGACGATGAAGGCCGAAGCCGGTATCTTTCTCGTCCGGGCCGAGGACGATCCCGCGGCCGCGACAAAACGCGGGTTCTGGCGCTCCCTTTTCGGCGGTTTTCACGGCGAGAATGGCTGCCAGGCGGGCTTTAAGGTTTCGGCGCCGGCGGCCCTGCCGCTCAGCGCGGCCAACGGCTCGGGCGAAATTTATATCAGCGGCCGCGACGGCGACGTGAGCGCCGGCAACGGCAGCGGCCATATCAAGGCGGAAAAAATCACGGGCAACCTGGACGTCAAGAACGGCTCGGGCGGCCTCTCCGGCGCCGGCTGCCCGAAAAGCCTGCGCGCGCGCACCGGTTCCGGCGGCATAACTTTCACCGGCCTTTGCGGGCCGGTCAACGCCGCCGCCGGCAGCGGCAATATCGAACTGAAATGGACGGGCGTTCCCCCCGCGGGCGAAGTGAGCGCGCGCACCGGTTCCGGGGATATCACCATGGTGTTCCCGCCTTCCGCCGCCATAGCCGCCAAGCTCGATAACGGTTCGGGCTCGATACGCAACGATTTCGTAAACGGCGGCAAATTTCCGGTGTCGGCCGGGGCCGGTTCCGGAAATATTTCCCTGCTCAAGGCCGTGAAGTAATTAAAAAACACAATTCAGCGGTTATTAAGGAGAAAAAATGAAAATAAATATGAAACTGTTCGCGGGCGCGGCGCTGCTGGCCGCAGTGTGCGGGTTCGCGGCCTGCTCCAGGGGCGTGAGCAGTGTAAAGATCGTGTCCATCTCCCCGGATACTACCGTTAACCTGGCGGTGGGCGCCACGGTAGAACTGGAAGTGGCGGTGGCCTACGAGCTGAAGGAAAAAGAAGGCGCCATCTCGCTGGTGGTGCAGAAACAGGACAATTCTCCGATAGCCGACCTGCGTGAAAAGATCCTGAGCGGCAAGGGGACGTATACCTTCAAACAGAAATTCGTCGTGCCCGACACACACGCTGTTTCCGTTTCCGTGCCGCTGTTCGCCGATAACGCGGTAAAGACCGAGATAGTCGACCACCGGCTCTACGGCGTGGCAAAGAAGAAATAAGCGCGGTTGAGGCGGGCGGCGCAAAAAGAGGCGCCCCGTAAAAACGGGGCGCCTGTTTTTATTTCGCCGGGTCTTGCGTCAGACGCCGAAGGCGATGGCGCCGGCATCGTGCGTCGGGACTGAGGGATGGGCCGCCAGACCGTCGATTATCGCGTTCAGCGCGGGGCTGGGGCGCATGGCTTTGGCGGTCTTTGCCTGGTCCGGGTGGTAGTAGCCGCCCATGTCCACGGGTTTGCCCTGGGCGCCTATCAATTCCCCGTTTATCCGGGCCTCGTTCTCCTCCAGCTGCCTGGCCGTCTTGGAGAACTTCTCCTTCAGCGCGGCGTCCTTGGACTGCGCGGCCAGCGCCTGCGCCCAGTACAGGGCCAGGTAGAAATGGCTGCCGCGGTTGTCTATTTCTCCCACCGCGCGCGCGGGGGATTTATTGGTGTCCAAGAATTTGGCTATGGCCAAGTCGAGCGTCTCGGCCAGCAGCAGGGCTTTGTCGTTCTTGAAGGTGCGTTTGTATTGGTACATAATGCGTATTCTGCAAAAATGGCGCACTATCTGCTCGTATTTAAGAGCAGCGCCGCAGGTAGGGGGAATCTGGAAACGCGGGAAAGTGCGCTTTTAAAGAGGGAAGGCGAACCGGCGCGGGTTGGAATCCGACAGCAGGTCGATGTGCTTAAGCGGAGATCGGCCACGGCGGGCATTTTGAGCCGTTCCCGAGCGATATATATAGGGGGGATTTTTGGGGAGTCTCGCCGGTGTCCCTTAAAAACAAAGAGGAGTTCCCGCTATGGAAAACCAGGATTCGGTAGTAAAAATCTATAAGTATTAGGGCTTACTGATCCCGATAGGCTTTAAGAAATAAGTATAGCGGCTATATTAAGCGGGACCCGGTAGCTATAGCTTGTGTTTTGTAGTAAGCGGCCAACTGGCCCGATTTAGAGCAGGAGGATGCCGTATGAAGATGAACGTATCATTAAGTGCCACGGAGCTTTCAGCGCTTCTGGTTGTTGTTGCTGTGGTGGTCGTTTATATCGTTGCCCCCGAGCGGGCAGACGTTGTGGCGCGGGTTTGGGTGGACGTGCTGCTCTTGGCCAGGACAAGGTAGCATGAATTGTTGTAGGCCGGGTGGTAACGCCTGTGTGGAAGGCGAACTAGTTGTTCCTGTCTCTTTTTTGAGAAGAACGGGCCTCGAAACTTTTACCTTGTGTTAATGTGGCTTTCCATCCTTTAGGCGGCGGCCATGGTACACCCCATTCAGAAAGTTGCTTTTTCGTCCATCCTCCGTTGGCGGTACGAGCTTTTTCGATTTCATCAAGTGAAGGAATTTTCATAAAAACCACCTCGGAGCCCTTCATAAACGGATTTCCGCCTGAAAGGCGAACTACAGCTAAAGATGCGAGTTTACCGATTCAACGAATTCCCGCGACTCGCTTCGTCACGGAGCGCGGCCTGGAGTATTCTGTACACTTGTTTGTTTAGTTCGAAGGAATCCACGTCGATGGAATTTTTAGGAGAAGGAGTTCTACACACCGGACATTGCGGCAGAACCCGCATGATGCCGGTTCCGGGTATCATGCCGGAACATTCCGCAAGGCAGTTTCTACACAATGGCCCTTTTATAAAGTCCTTAATATACGCCGGGGCGCAGTTATCGACAGGAGTTCTAAAACCGTCATTGATAAAATGTGGGGAAATCTCCCAGTTGAAGTCGAGGAGCTTGATATATTTATGCCGCAGATTTCTGGTTTGATACCATCGGAAGACTCGTTTAATGTAGTCGCCCGCGCACCAGGCGGCTATGGCCCCGGCAATTACAAGGCCATATCCTTTTACTGGATGATTGTTCAGGGAGAATCCCAACACGCTTTGGGCGCTTTTCCGCAAGTAGAATAGAACAGATAATCCGAAAGCTCCAAGAAATAATCCAGCTGCCCAATCGACGGTTTTTTGGACCAACTGCCAAAACACTTGTTTAATATCCATGGCTACATTTTGCCGGCGAAAAGCTCACTCATAATGGGTCCACATACGCAGCACTTTGACCGTGTGCTCGGGCTTGTAGACCTGGTAGACGAGGCGGTGCTTGATGTTAATGCGCCGCGAGTAGGCGCCGGCGAGGTCGCCGACGAGCCTTTCGTAGGGGGGAGGGTTCTGGAACGGGTTGGCGCGCAGAACGGCGAGCAGCGCCTCCGCGCGGGCGCGCAGGCCCGCGGCCTGGAGTTTTTTCGCGTCCTTGCAGGCGTCCCGCGTGAAGACGAGCTCCCAGCCTACCATGGCAGCTTCTTGGCGCACTTTGAGACGGGGGTCTTCATGTTCTTGACCAGGGAGTCGCGCATGCCGGGAACAGACAGGAGGTAGAGCGTTTCCTGGATGGCGTCCCAATCCTCGGCCGAGACGAGGACTGCGGCGGCGCGGCGGCCCTGGATCTGGACGGGGTGGTGGGTTGTCACGGCCGCGTCCACGAGGTGGAAGAGCTGGGCACGGGCCTGGCTGGTGGTTAGGGTTGTCATATACTTATTGTACCAGATATTGTACCACTTGGCAAGGGGGGGGGGCTGTGGTGGCATTGTAAACCAGGATGAATAACTGTAATGCGGAATTAACAATAGCGGATGACAGGGATTCGCCGCGCGGTGTCGTGGAAGTAGAAGTTTTGCGACACTCGAAGAAAGAACGGGGAAATCCCACGACGAGAAAAGACAAGACGGGGGTGGACTTTTGCGACACTGAGGGAGGGTTGGGATAATTGGGGGAGTATTTTCGTGTCTGCCTATGGAAAATGGCGACTTCAGAAGAGGCTGCGGGTCAGAGGGAGAAACCAAAGAGCTTATCACTGAAGATGTTTAGGGAAACAAACAGATTCATATAGGCGTGAATTAAAATAACGGTTGAAAGTTTTTTCCCCTTCTCGTACGCAAAGCACATAAAAAAACCGATTAACATAGGATCGAGAAAGTCTTTGCCGTGTAAAAGTCCGAACAAGGCCCCATTAAGAAAAACAGCGGCAGCAAAGGGCAATTTCTTGCGCATGGCCACGTAAAGGCCCCTCCTCATAATGAATTCCTCTATCAAGGGCGAAAAGATGCAAAGGGCAAGGAGAAATAACGGTATTCTTGCTGGTGACGCCCGCAGAGCCGTTATAAACGAATCCGCAATCGCCGGGTTGTGTGTCTGGTCGTTCCAGAACAAAAGCATGTTCGACCACGGAAGGTCTATCGCCGCAAGAGCAATAGCAATAATCGCATCCGAAACATAAAGCAGGCACATTAAGACCACCCAATACTTCAAAGCCGGCTTGAATTCTGTTGTTATACCACTGAAATACTCACAAACATCTTTATACCCATAACCGAGTTTTTTAACATAGGGGTATATAGCAACCAAAGACCCAATACCCGTCATTACCAACTGTATTTCTTGATTCTTCAAGATAGGGAAGATCTTGCCCGGCAGGATTGCAAATAAAATATAGGAAAGAAAGACTCTTCCAACCATCCATGTCAAATCCTTAAAATTCAAACTCTTTTTTTCAGTAATCATCTAAGTATTGATAATAACAGTTTCCTACTACATCGGACTAGCCTATGGTTGTGTCGTAACAGCGACTATTCCTTTAGAATATATCTGCCGCCCCAAGACTTATGGGGCGGCAGACTGGTTTACTGTTTATTTCCGAACAGGAGGATTAATCGGCAGGGGATGAAGCGCGGCACCGCCGCCACCGCCGCTGCCACCACCACCACTATTGCTCGGTGGTGTCGGAGTAGGTTCGTATTCCGAACAGACTTTGACTACTTGATCTATAAAATGGTCTACAACCCAGGTGGCGACCGTTGTGAGAATCCATGTAACACATTTACCTTTGGTAGCACCATTAGCAGAAAGATTATAACGAATCGTGTTCAGTAGTATTTCATTGTCAATAGTGTTTAAGGTTTCCCCATCCTTCATTATTAGTATTTGGTTAGGCAATTTTAAAGTAATGATTACCCCTTCAATCTTTAGGTTTTTTTCAATGCTATCATCATGCAATCTTTGTGTATTGTATGAAGCTACAATATCTTTTATTAACTGCTGTTTGCTTCTCATGGGGCTTTCTTTTGTGCCTGGCTCTACTTTGTTTGTTTCAAGGAAGGCGGATACGGTGGGAATTGGCAATGCCACCGTCTCGAAATCAGATAAAGCTTTCTTGAAGCCATCTAAAGATGATGTCAGATTGCCTCCCCTGTCAAAGTCAATTTGCATTTCCTCGGCCCTGGCCATCGAGGCCGCCGTCATCACCGCGAAGATCGCTATCAGTATGCTGGTCTTTTTCATAATTCTCTTATCTCCTAACCTTTAGATTTTGTGCCGTCACCTTTGTATAGGCAATATTTATGCCAAACCCCTGATTCGCTGTGCCTGGGCGGGTGTAATATCATGGTTATCGTCGGAGGAGTTCTTGTTATGGCGCGGCTTCATAGGGAGCTTTCAAAACACGGGGGCAGGGAATTCAGTCCCGTACCGGAACGATATCGTTCCGGTATGGGACTATTCCGCCGGATTTTGGTATCATTCTGGATACCGAACAAGGGGACTTATGCAAAAACTGAAGATACTGGTTATTGAGGATGACAGCCTGGCGCGCGAGGTGATGGCCGAGAACTTGGCCGGCCATGCGGTGGACTTTGCCGCGGATAAGGCCGCGGCCGAGCGCAGGCTGAAGGCCGGGGATTACGATATCTGTTTTGTGGATCTGCTTCTGGGCGTGGACGATGACTATTCCGGGCTGAAGTTGATTCCATTGGCGGCGGCTAAGAAAATATACACGGTGGTGATGTCGGGTTGCGATACCGAGGACACCATAAGCCGCGCCTATGCGCTGGGTTGCAGCGAGTTCTACGTCAAAGGCAATGAGGTGGCCAATATCCCGGCCATCATAGTCCGGTATCTGCAGGGTGACGGGGGGAAGAAAGCGCAGGAAATCTTCGCCGGGGATTTTATTACCCACGACCCAGAGACACGCGGGCTGGTGACGGAGGCGCTTAAATATGCCGCCACGAGCCTGCCGTTGATGATATTGGGGCCCTCGGGGACGGGCAAGACTACGCTAGCACAGTTATTGCACGACCATTCCGGCCGGGAAGGGGATTTTGTGGCGATGAACTGTTCGGCCTATACAGAGGATCTGCTGGAGGCCGAGCTGTTCGGCTATAAGCGCGGAGCGTTCACCGGCGCGCACGAAAACCGCAAAGGGAAACTGGCCCAGGCGGACAAGGGCACGCTGTTCCTGGACGAGATAGGCGCCATGAGCCAGAATATGCAGGTAAAGCTGCTCAAAGCCATAGAAGAGAAGCGTTTTTCTCCGCTGGGTTCGGACAAGCCCGAGTATTCCGACTTCCGTGTGATGAGCGCGACGCTGGAGGACGTGCAGAAGCTGCTTGCCGAGAAACAACTGCGGTTCGATTTCTTCCAGCGCGTGCACGGCATGACGATAACGCTTAAACCTCTGGCGCAGAGGAAATGCGACATTTTCCCTCTGATGCAGGCTTTGACCAGAAAGGGGAAGCGGCTGGCCTTCGAGCCCGAGGCCAGGGAGTACGTGCTGGCGCATAACTGGCCAGGCAATACGCGGGAGCTAAAACGCTTTGTGGAGCTAGTAAGCGCCGGCACGCATGGACAGGTAACGCTGGAGACCGCGCGCCGGCATATTACGCCCGCCGCGCCGGCTACGGCGGCCACCGGGGCGGCGGCGGGGGAATACTATGATTATGCGCTTAAACACGGCTTGGCGGCCGCGGTGGACCGCCTTACGGGGGAACTGGTAAACCGCAGCCTGGACGAGAACGGCGGCAAGAGGGCAGCAGTCCTGGCGCAGCTTAAGATCTCAAAGCGTCTTTTGTATGGTACGCTGTCGAAAACGCGCGGACCGGAGGGAAAATAACATGGCCGACATCGAGAAGATCTATCACAATATAAAGTCCAAGGCGGTAAACCTTAAAGCGGCGGCTGAGCAACTGGATAAATATCCGCAGGATAAGCGCGATAAATTTATACCGCTCATGCGTGAGGCGGCGCAGGACATTATAAGACTGTTGGGTGAGCTGGAGGCGCAGCCCCGGAAGTAATTCCTGTTCGGCCCGGCGATTAACTTTCTGACTTCACGCCCCAGGGGGCTTCTTTGGTAACCACCCGCAGCCAGGGAAGGTGGGCGAATCTTTGCGGCGGGTGGCCGGTGGCCAGGGAAATATTGGTGTAACCTTTCTCTTTGAGCTCGACGGCTATGTTTTCACCTTTTATGTTGTCGCCGAGCTCGGAATCTATATAAAGTGGAATATCTTTGGGGAAGTCGCCCAGGCTTGCCAAGAACTCGGCCGGGTTGGTAAACGCCTTGAGTTCGATGCCGTTTTCCTGGGCGGCCCATTCCCAGTTCATATGCGTGATGGCGTCGTCGTCCAGCAGGACCGCCCGCGTAGGCGGGGCGGCGGCTACCGAAACAGGCACAAAACCGGACAAGCTTTTGGGGATCATCCGCACTTTAAGCCGGGCGCATTCCTCAATTATCCGTTTTTCTTCGCAGCGGCTGGTGACCAGTATTGTCTGGCCGCAAAGGCCGAGCTCTTCGGCCAGGCCTAAGCCGGTTTCTTTATAGCCCGCAAGCTCATAGTCGAAAAGACAGACGGCGCTTTCGGCTTTTGCTGAATTGTCTTTAATCCAGGAGCGTAATTTATCAGGCTCGCAGAAATGGAGAATTTCAATATCATATTCTTTGACGCGGGCGGATTCGAACCAGCCGCGCCAGATCTGGTGGATGCCGGGGTCGTCATCAAGTACTACTACCGGGCGGCCGGGGGGAAGTGCTAGCGCTGACACGAAACCGGCCGGGGCCGCAGCCTTGGGCAGTTTTATGGTGACTGTGGTACCTTTGCCGGGCGTTGAAGCGATTGCCAGGCTGCCGCCCCAGCTTTCCGCGGTGGACCTGGCGTGGAACAGGCCGAGGCCCGAGCCGCCGGCTTTGCCGTGGGTTTCGCCCTTTTGCCCGAGCTTTGTCAGGATCTCGGGCGGTATGCCTTTGCCTGTGTCCGATACCGTCAGAACAACTTTTTCATCTTCATGTGTTAACTTCACGTCCACCGCACCTTTATCCCCCAAGGCCTCGACGGCATTATTGACCAGGTTGGAGATCATGCGCCGGAATTCGATCGGCTGGAGCCTGGCGAACAGGCCGTAGGATTCCCGTGTTAATTCAAAATCAATATTGATGCCGGGCTTTGATCCGAATTGCAGGCGCTTTTCCGTGACGACCGGATCTATGAGGCTTGAGAGCAGGCGAACTTCCGGAGGCTCGCCGGCGACATGGCCGCCGGCGGCTCTGCCGGCTACAGCGCTTGGCTGCTGCCGGTTCTTTTCGAGAAGGTTGTTGGCTATGTCGCGTATACGATTGACCGCGTGGCGCACCATAATGCGCTGCTTCTCTGGGAGTTGTTCTGTGTTCTTGAGCGCGGCGTCCAGAGCTACCAGAGGGGAGCGGATATCGTGGGCGACCTGGGCGGCCATATTGGAAACGGCCTTGCTTACGGCAAGCTCGCTTTCAAGGCGCGCGGCCAGCCCCAGCGCGTCGCTCATGCGGTTGGTCATCTGGGCGAAAGGCACGCCTATAATATCCGCCGGGAGAGTTTCTATATGGCACTTTATCGAATCGCGGATAATGTCGCTCCGGCCGGACCCGGCTATGGCGTTTATCTCGTTGATGGAGCGCTCGATGGCCAGCAGCGTCCGCATAGCGCCCAGGTTGGAAATTATCAGCAGCCCCAGGAAGAAGAATACCACGGTGATGAACAGAATGTAATTCTGCCCGAACGCCACGGCGTTAACGTCCACAAGGTCTATGACATATTCAAGCCGGCCAAGCTCCGCGCCGTTAGAGATGAATGGGACATTGTGTGTTATCTGGGCGCGAGACCTGTCGTAAAGGTTGCCGACTATGGCCTCTTTAAAGATCCACCGGCTGCCCTCGAACCCTACCGGGTGGAAAGTGATGCGCTTGATGTTGTCGTTCTTGATGCGCCACATGATGCGTTGCGTCTCGAAGACGTCACCATCAAGAAAAGCCTTCTCGAAGTAAGCTGCGTTCTGACGCATGGCGGTCAGCAGCTTGTCGTTCGCCACACGCACTGCGGAGAAGGCCGAGAACGCCTGCCAGAAAGCGACAAAGACCAGCACCGACACTACGTAGTGCCGCCAATTGTAGGCAAGAATGCGGGCAAAAAGTCTTACCATCTAAAATTCGCCACCTCGGGGTATTCCATTAGTTCGCTACCGACAACAAGATTTTTTATTTCCCTGGGATAATAAACTGTGTCATTCCCCTGATAAAGAGCAAGGGCGGCATAATGCTTGGAAAGTTTATTCGCGATTTCCTCAGCCAGCCGCCGGCGCGGTTCCCGGGAGTCTTCATTTAAAAGCTCTGTATATTCAGCATTCAGGCCCGCAACATTATAATCCAGATAACTGCCTTTTCCAGTGAATGATGAAAGGAAGTCCTGCTGCTCTGCCCGCATAGCGCTGAGCATTATCACCAATAAGTCGTATGCACGGGGTCTTTTACTGAGAGATGCCGCGAGTGTGTTTGCGTCATAGTTCACAACCTTGATATTTAGGCCTGTCCTCTTGTGGAGGATAGAGGCAAATTCGGTAATCTGCGGAATATTATCCTTCCGCCAATTTGCAAGAATTATTGGTCTGGCGAAACTATGCTTTCCGCAGAGCGAACGGTCCTGGTAAGGAAGCCCGGCCCTGGCCCCTGGGATCCCCAACGGAAAAACCGTCTGAATATTATAAAAGGACTGTTTTTGGGGGAAGTAAGCCCGCCGGAAAGTATCAACGTCAATGCAGTTGTACAGGACCTCTCTGATTTTTTCATCCGCTACGTTTATCAGCAGAACTTCAGATTTTAGCCCTAAATTCTCAAAACTCAGGAAGCCTTTCCTGACATGCTCCGGGACATCGAACGGCGCGATACGGTTAAAATCTTTTACGGCTTTATTGTGCAGATTGGGATCGTTCCCCCCCTTTATAGTCGTAAAAGGCGATTTTATTGTACCCGTGCGCCACAGGCTCCTTACGCACGAGAGTTATTTTGTCTTTGGACATTTCCGAGATCCTATACGCTCCCAGACCGAGCTGGTACGCCCCATTGTCAATGGCGGGCGCGTTTTCGTATTGAGAAAGGAAATCTAGGTAGCCACTCCGGCCCCGCTTGAAAGTTACAGCGCAACAGCTGCCGGTGTTGGTTACCGTGGCGGTTGGATCGTAGCTGGCGGTGACAGCACGTAAATAATTGTTGAAATACTCCGCGGAGAACGGGCGAGAAGTGTCGAAGTGCAGGTTGGTATCCGGGCACAGAACGTACTGTGAAGAGTCGGCGCTCCTGCTCCAGTTGCTCAGCACTTTCGTCGTGTAATTTTGCCCGTCATCTTTCCGGAAGACCGGTTCATGGGTCTGCTTCAGGATATAGTAAACACTGTTTGTAATAGTCTTCGTCGATATTCTGTCGGGTAGCGCAGAAAGCAGTGCTCCCCATACTTTTGCGTCGCTCCGGGCAACGGATAACCCCCACAGGGCCGCACACAGGACGGCAATCGCGGCGAATGCGAGTCTCGCTTTTTTATGTGGCCAGATCATCATTACAAAAGGGCGATCACCAGACTAGCGCGCCGGCGGTTTTTCAGCTTCACTGCAGGGGGCAAGCAGACATTTATTTGCGCGCTCCTGGAGGTTTTCGTAGTCCACACCGCTAGCCAGAGCTTTTTCATATTCTGCACAGGCCAGCTCCCGCTCACCGAGGAGATCGCGGCAATTTCCGATATAAAAATGCGACAAGGCATCCCAGACCGGCTTCAACGAACCAGCCTGCCCCAGGATGGCGTTATTGAATTCTTCGATGGCTTTTTGATGCTTTCCGGCGGCCATATGTACGCGCCCAAGAATATGCCAGGAATACTCGTCCGTGGGTTTGTCTGCCAAAGCGCGGAGAAGTCCTGATTCCGCCTTATCATAAATCCCGGCGTTAAAATAGCTTTCTGCCAGATCCTTTTCCACCTGCGCTCTGGCATAGGCCTCATCGCCGCTTTTATCGCCGAACACGTACCCGCCTCCGTTCACGGGCGGCAGTGAAAAGCCACTGAACTCCGCTGCGGAAGGATATGCCTCCGTCCCTCCAGGCTGCAGGATGAAGAATTCCCGGTCCGTCCCGACAACAGAGGACTTGACCTTGATGTTTTCTCCGATGAGGCAGATAAGCCGTTTTGGATAAAGGTTGCCGAAAAACCACTCCGGGCTGACATCACCTATGCCCGCCGTCTCCCTGACCCGCCTGGCAAGGGCGCTTTCCGGTTCAAATTTGAATCTTCTGGCTAGGGTAGGGTCAACTGGGACCCAACCAAAAGGCGGAAGAAAGACCTCCGCCCATTGATGGCCGCCGTTTTTTAACCAGTTACAGGTCACCGTCCTCGCGGGGATGCCCTGTGAGCGGCATAGAGAGATAAAAACAGCGCAGAATTCACCGCAATCGCCTTTCAACCTCTTAAGAGACTTCGATGCTCCGCGAGATTTAAAGTCTGGATATTCATAGTGGAGGTTATCCACTACCCACATAAAAATCTTTTTAGCGATAAAATATGGGTTGCGCTCCCCTCCGGCTATCTCTTGCGCTTTTGCCATAATCTCACCGGAGATATCAAGCCAGCCCTCGGATATCGTATAGCGGACATACTCGGCAGAATTTTTGTCGCACCAGGAAACACGCTTCGGGTCTATCTTAATAGACACTCCCTCGAACTCCAGGTCGAAATCATAGTAAAAGGTCGCTTGGCCGCTACCGGCCAGGCTCCCGGCTTTTGTATTCCAGATAAGGATCCGATTGCCGTTGGGCTGGTCGTCGATGATAGCCGAAGGCTGCGGCGAGAAAGTGAGATTCTCAACCCGCTGTCCCATATGGTTCATCGGTAGGGAAAAGAAAAGGGTTATCTCACCCACGCCAGTTGCTGACAATTTTAGATTGTCCACGAAATACCAATATCTACCATGAACACGGCAGCGTTCAGGCGCGATTTGGATGGGAGCTGTGCGGGATTCTTCAGGCATGTGTAAATGGACTATGTTGAGAGTGCGGCCAGAGTTTTCCGACCCTTAGCTCTTAAACTGAAAAGATACTTGCACATGGCGCAAGGCGCTGAATGCTGTGGGGAGAACTTGGGGGAGGGAATCTTAAAATACTCTATCAATTCCTGGAAAGTTTTTTTGCGCATGATAGAATAGAACTCGCTGCCGAGATGTCCTGCCAACGTCGGATGCACATATCCTCTCCCATCCCCGTCCAATGCAAGATGGGAACAACATGTGGTAAAACCTTCGCCGGGAAGATAAATCAGTTTATTGTTGTTTGGGCATTTTTTCTGCAGGACGTCCGCGTCAAAGCTCGGGTAAATGTGCTGTAGTTTGTTCTTTTGCGCCGCACCTATAGGGTGTATCGGCTGAACACCGACCGGGAAGTCCCCCATCTTTTTAAGATCTTTGATAAGCAGAAGGTCCATTGGGGTCTGGACCGTCATCAAGACATTAAAGCTTCTGCCGCTCCGCCTGCATGCAGAATAAAGATTTGACAGGTTCGCCTCTTTCTGGAACGCTTTATGGAAGCGGTCGTATGATAACTGGACGCCGGAAAGCGCCCTAAACTCGTTTAGGACCGTTAAGGCGGCCGCTTCGGTCCTGGCGAAGTGCCCGTTAGTGGTTATCTTTATTTGCGGGAAGGGCGCGTATTTGATTCCGGAGAGAATCGTGTTTATCTTGTCTATGTACAATGTCGGTTCACCGCCGACAAAAAGCAGCGACTGGAACTGATATGTATTTATTGCTCTGATTAGAAGATGGATCTCTTCTTCGGTAAGACTTACCTGGCGCTTTTCGCTGACCCCGCAATGCGCACAGTTGAAATTACATCTATATCCTACAAGTATACTGCAGCTGGTCGGCCTATTTCGCATAAAATAGCTGGCATTACCAGGATATCGTATAAAAAGACGGCGGGGTCAGCAAGCATGGGACAGTTGATGTCTAGACCTGAGTTATCCGACTTTTTTAGTATCCCCGGCAGCATCAAATACCGGAGATTCACACACCAGAACCCCGGTATCAGAAATCTTGGCAACCGAAAATAATTTCGTTCTTTCGCCTATAGAAAGCGTCTGAACATACTGCATAGCCTGGGTAGTGGAAAAAATCCCTACGGAAACCAGGAAGGCCGCTATCACTTTATCTTTGTTCGTCATTTGTATTCCCCTTAACTCCTAACATTCTGCCATTTTCAGCGCGGCCTTACAAAGAAAAAAGGAAAAGCAAATTTTGATTTTGCTTTCCCTGGATGCGCCGGATTAAGGTCCGACCGTGGATACCCGGGGGCCAATTCCCCCGATTACAAGGAAACTACGATTAGAGTTTAGCTGACTTAGGTTGCGCCCGGAAGTGCCGTTGGGCCTGGTGGGTTCTAGGCCCTGCCTTCCCCGCAGTTGAATGACGCCATTACTGGTTCTGCTTCTTTGCAGTTTTCCGCAAGGCCGAGGTTGTTGGCGCGGGCCTTACCGCCGCAGGCGGTACAATGGTGACCGTAAATGGGCCCGAAGAATTCGCACTGCGTTGTGCGGCTGGGCATCTTCGACGGCGAGTTCCACTGGCACAAGCACGACGCGGAAGACGAACTCTTCTACGTGCTGGAAGGCAGACTGCTGCTGGACCTGGAGGGCCAAACCCTGGAACTGCTGCCCAACCAGGGCTACACCGTCCCCAGGACCGTGCTGCACCGCACCCGCGCCCGGGAAAAAACGGTGGTGCTGATGGTGGAAAAGAACACCGTAAACCCCAAAGGCGACAACTGAGAAACAAAAGGGCCCCTGCGGCTTGTCTTATGTTTGCCGCAGGCCGGCGCAGTCGGCGCAAAAAGAGGCGCCCCGTAAAAACGGGGCGCCTGTTGTTATTTCGCCGGGGCTTGCGTCAGACGCCGAAGGCGATGGCGCCGGCATCGTGCGCCGGGACTGAGGGATGGGCCGCCAGACCGTCGATTATCGCGTTCAGCGCGGGGCTGGGGCGCATGGCTTTGGCGGTCTTTGCCTGGTCCGGGTGGTAGTAGCCGCCCATGTCCACGGGTTTGCCCTGGGCGCCTATCAATTCCCCGTTTATCCGGGCCTCGTTCTCCTCCAGCTGCCTGGCCGTCTTGGAGAACTTCTCCTTCAGCGCGGCGTCCTTGGACTGCGCGGCCAGCGCCTGCGCCCAGTACAGGGCCAGGTAGAAATGGCTGCCGCGGTTGTCTATTTCTCCCACCGTGCGCGCGGGGGATTTATTGGTGTCCAGGAATTTTGCGATGGCCAGGTCGAGCGTCTCGGCCAGCAGCAGGGCTTTGTCGTTCTTGAAGGTGTTGCCCAGGTGTTCCAGCGAGGCGCCGAGCGCGGAGAACTCGCCCAGCGAATCCCAGCGCAGGTAGCCTTCCTGCTGGAACTGCTGCACATGCTTGGGGGCCGAGCCGCCGGCGCCGGTCTCGAAAAGGCCGCCGCCAGCCAGCAGCGGCACCACCGAGAGCATCTTGGCGCTGGTGCCCAGTTCCAGTATCGGGAAAAGGTCCGTCAGGTAGTCGCGCAGCACATTGCCGGTCACGGAGATGGTGTCCAGGCCCTGGCGTATGCGCTCGACCGAGTAGCGCAGGGCTTCCACGGGGGGCAGGATCTTTATCACCAGGCCCTTGGTGTCGTGCCCGGGCAGGTATTTTTCCACCTTGGCTATAACTTGCGCGTCGTGGGCGCGCGCTTTGTCCAGCCAGAAAACCGCGGGGGCGCCGGTGGCCCTGGCGCGCTTGACCGCCAGCTTTACCCAGTCCTGCACGGGGATGTCCTTTACGCGGGACATGCGCCAGATATCGCCCGCCTCGACGGCGTGCTCCAGCAGCACCTTGCCGGCCGCGTCCGTAACGCGCACTACGCCGTCGTGCGGTATCTCGAAGGTGGTCGGGTGGGAGCCGTATTCCTCGGCTTTCTGCGCCATCAGGCCCACATTGGGCACCGAGCCCATGGTGGCGGGGTTGAAGGCGCCGTTCCTGCGGCAGTCCTCTATTATCTCCCGGTATATCCCGGCGTAGCAGCGGTCCGGGATCACGGCCTTGGTTTCCTGCAGTTTGCCCGCGGTATTCCACATCTTGCCGCCGTCGCGCACCACCACCGGCATGGAAGCGTCGATGATGATGTCGCTGGAGACGTGCAGGTTGGTGACGCCCTTGGCGGAATCCACCATGGCCAGGGCGGGCCGGGCGGCATATTCGGCTTTGATATCGGCTTCTATCTCCGCCCGCTTGTCGGCCGGCAGGGCCGCTATCTTCTTATAAAGGTCGCCCAGGCCCATGTTCGGATTTACGCCCAGGGTCTTGAAAGCGGCGGCGTGTTTGTCGAAAACATCCTTGAAGAAGGTGTAGACCGCGTGGCCGAACAGTACCGGGTCCGAGATCTTCATCATGGTGGCCTTGAGGTGCACCGAGAACAGCAGGCCGGTTTTTTTCGCGTCCTCGATCTGTTCGGAGTAGAACGCGCGCAGCGCTTTCGCGCTCATGAAAGTGCCGTCGACGATCTCGCCTTTGGCGGCTTTTATCCCGCCTTTGAGCAGGGTCGTTTTGCCGTCGGAGCCGGTAAGCTCGATCTTAAGCTCGGAGGCGTTGTCCATGCAGACAGCCTTTTCGTTGCCGTAGAAATCTCCGCTGTTCATGTGGGCGACATGAGCTTTTGAGTCCGGGCTCCAGGCGGCCATCTTGTGCGGGTGTTTCCTGGCGAAATTCTTTACCGACAGGGGGGCGCGGCGGTCGGAATTGCCTTCGCGCAGCACCGGGTTTACGGCGCTGCCGAGCACCCGGCCGTAGCGCTCCTTTATTTCCTTCTCTGCGGGAGTGCCGGGGTTTTCCGGGTAATCGGGAACATTATAGCCCTGGGTCTGCAGCTCCTTGATGGCGGCTTTCAGCTGCGGCACCGAGGCGCTGATATTGGGCAGCTTGATGATATTGGCTTCCGGGTTCAGCGTCAGTTCGCCGAGCTTGGCCAGGTTGTCCGGCAGCCGCTGCGTTTCTGAAAGGTTTTCGGGGAAGTTGGCAATGATCCTGCCGGCCAGGGAAATATTGCCGGTTTCCACCTGTATGCCCGTGCCGCCGATAAAGGCGCGCACTATGGGCAGCAGGGAATTAGTGGCTAAAGCGGGGGCTTCGTCGGTTATCGTCCAGACTATCTTGTGTGTAGACATGGTTTCTCCTTGATGCTTAAGTGCAGCCGCAGATATTAGGGAACCGCGAATTGGCTCTGCCCGGTAACTGAAGGGCCGGCCGGACGCGTAGAACTATTTTAAGGTTATTGAAAATAACGGGCATTGTCAAGCCTGCATTTGTGAACGCTGGGGTGTGCCGGAAAATACTTGCGGTAAACAGCCTGTACCGCGTTAAGCGCCTGGGGGTCGAACTGAACCCGCCTGCGGGCGATTACCAAATACGCGCTTTTGCGCTGAGGGCCGGAGTAGGTCTAAAAACGGGGCGTCCTGAGCGGCCGGCCCATGCGGCGGCCGGCGCCCCGGACTATACTATGGATATGAAAAAAATACTCATGGCAGTTGCGGCGCTGGGTTTAGCCGCCGCGGCACAGGCGGCAACCCTTGAAGACTTGGCGGCCTCTCCCGCGGGTTTCGCTTCGCTGTATGCGGCGGACCTTTCCGGTCTTGAAAGTCCCAAATCCCTGCCCGGTATAAATATCCCGGCGGCCAAGGCTTACGCTGTGGATTATACGCTGCGCGGCGTGCTCACGCGCAGCGGTGATAAAACCCTCTTCAACACCCCCGACGGCAGGCTGTTCGAACTGAAAATAAGCGCCGGCAAAGCCCGCCGCTACGACGGCAGGTCCGTGGAGATCTCCGCCAGGGCCACGGCCGCGGACCAGCTCTCCGTGCTGAAGGTTTCCAGGATAGAGGAATACCGGCCGGGCAGCCAGGAAGTGCAGCTGCCGCCGTATTCGGCCTTAAGAAAGCCCGCCCGTATAGTGAGCGGCGACGGCGCGGCCGCGGTGGTTGAAAATGTGCGCTGGAATTACGACCTCAAGGCCCCCGCGGTTTTCGACTGGGCCACCGCCACGATAAAGCCGGAGCTGGTAAAAAATATTTACTTCGTGAAAAAACCTTTCGCTCCGGAATGGCTGGCGGCCCATTCGCTGTTCGCCTTCTCCTTCGAGGACGGCGGGCTGACCGACGCCGCGGGTAATAAGGCCGGCGCCCTGGTGCTTTCCATAGAGGCTTACCTGCGCGACGGCCAGAGCTATTCCCTGACGGACGGCCTGAAGAACAAATTCTCCATAGTATGGCAGCTCACCACCTGGGAGGAATACTCCGCCCGCACGGTATATGTTGAAAAGCAGCGCCTGATCCCCTATCCCGTTACTCTCGGCCATGAACAGAAAGCGGCGCTCCTGCGGGAGGCCCTGCGGCAGGCCGCCGTCAACCGCGAGGGGGAATATTACCACACGGTCACCAATAACTGCACCAATAACCTGGTCATACTGATGAACCATGTGCTGCCGGAGAACCGGCGCATCAAGCCCTGGACCATCCCCGCGCTGGTCTATAATCTTAATTCCACCATGCCCATCTGGGTGCCGGGTTACCTGCAGAAGAAAGGTTTGCTCGGCGCGGAGCTGCCGCCCGTGAACGAGGCGAGCTTCCCCGTGATGCTGCCCTGAAACCCTTACTGGTTTAGCGGATTCATTCCGCGTGGGCTGCGATCTGCCTGGTGTGGTTTTTACTCGGAAGCTGCTGTCTTATTGCGGGCCGGGTTTGCTTTTCAATTTCAGCACCGCCCGCCGCAACCAGCCGGTCTGCCCGGTGCTGGTGCTGACTTTTGCGCGTTCACCTTTCAGGCCGAGCACGGTCACTACGGAATCTTTGAACATGAAGCCGAGGCTGTCCGTGCTTTCGGGGTCTTTGTACAATATGGCGCGGTTCGTTACTATTATAGCGCTGCTGCCGGTTTCAAAATAGTTGGCCGACTGCGGGCTGGCATATGCCGCGTCGCTGGCCTTTTTTTCCGCTATCTTATGCTTTTCGAATTTCATGACCAGCGTCAGCAGGTGGGAATTGCCCAGGTCCCCGAACGGGACATAGGCGTAATCAAAGCCGGCATCTTTATAACCTATACCGAACCCGGCGCTGAAGCCGGCGTATTTCCCGGCTTTTCCCGCGCCGGTGCGGCCGTTGTAGCCGGCGCGGAGAGCGGCGCTCAGCGCGTCAAAGAAACTCTTCCGGTATTCCAGGCCGGCACAGCCGTACGCCGGCGCGCCTCTGGCCATAATCCCGTCGAAAGCCAGCAGGAACCCCGTGCCCAGCCGGTAGCTGCTGCCCAGCCTGAACGTACTGGGCAGCCGCGCGACCTCGGACCTGTACTTCAGCCCGGGGCCCAGATTAGAAAATGAAGCCGCCAGCGTCAGCGAGCGGCCGGTCCAGCGCACGCCGCCGTCGCCCGCATAGGACAGCGCCTCGTGATAAAGCCGCGAATAGAGCAGTTTCGCCCCGAGCCCGTATTCGAAGTCTTTATACCTGCGCGCATTGTACGCCGAGACCGCCAGGTCCATGGGTGACAGGGAATCGCCGGTCAGGTTACCGGCATTATCCACCTTCGCTATGCCTCCCGGGGACAGATACTGCGCCCCGAACCCCAGAACGCCGTGTTTGAGCGTCTCTACCGCCAGGCTGACGTGATCATAAGAGACCGACTGGAAATAGACCGCGTGCGTCAGGGAGAGATTGACCCCTTCCAATCCGGCGATCTGCGCGGGATTATAATGGATGGCCGAGGCGTCGGTGGAGGCGGCTGCCTGCGCGTCGCCCAGCGCTACCGCCCTGGCGCCGGCCGGGAGCTCCAGGAATTGCGCGCCGGTGGTGCCTAAGGCGCCGGCTGAATAATCTCCGGCCCGGGCGGCAGGCAGCCCTGCCGTGCAGATGCCGAGCGCGAGCAGGATCGCCGGGAACTTTTGCCGCTGATCAGTGTTCATCTTTCAATTACCAGCTTTTTGACCGCGCGCTTGCCGGCAGCGTTTTCAATAACGGCCATGTAAACTCCGCTGGCCGCGGCGCGGCCCGCTTCGTTCTTGCCGTCCCAGGCCTTGCAGCCGCCGTCGGACGCCGCTATGGCGAGCTTGCGGATGCGGTCGCCCTGCAGGTTGTAAATGGTTATCCGCCCTTCGAGCCCGAGGTTTTCAAAGTTAACCCCCGCGCCGCAGCCGGCGGCCGGGGAATCGTACCGGCCGCCGCTGCCGGGCGTCCACGGCACCGGGTAAACCTTCACTGAATCAAGGCCCGGCGCCGCGCTCACCAGCAGCCCGTACGTCGAAAAATGCGGTACCGCTGCGCTGAAATGATTCTGGACATAATCGGGAACAGAGCCCGCTACCAGCTCCCAGCGGGAGAAGGCTTCATTGAGCCAGTACAGCGAAAGTTTGGTTTCCTTGATATGCGTGCCGTCCACCAGCCCGTCATTATCAGCGTCGGGATAAGGAATTGTTATGGTTACCGGCAGGTCGAAACCGGGGATCACCGCCTGGGTGTTGGTGTCGGTTGCGGTAAACATCCTGTACAGATTGACCGCCTGTACCGGAACCAGCCCGCCGGTGTTCTGGAAAGCCGTCCCGAGCTGGCCGCCCGACGGGTCCGGCCGCGCTATCTCCACATCCAGCTGTCCGGCATAAGCGTTGGCCGGCACTGTTACCATTGTGCCGTCATCGCTGTAAAAAACGCCCCCGCTGAGGCCGCTCAAAGAAGTGTCGATCGCGAACGTAGCGCCGGTGAGGATAAGCGTCCCGACGTTGCCGGCCGTGTCCGTGGCTGAAAGGTCAAAGGCGGCCGTGCCGTTGGGAACACCGGGATTTATAAATCCATGGCCCGTCCAGTTCTTGTTAGCCCCGGTTAAAGTGAGCGGTACCGTCAACCCGCCGGACGGGGTGTACGACAGCAGAGGCGCCTGTGGGATGGAGCCGGCGTCCTGCAGCGTAACGGCCACAGAGAAGACGCCGGTTTTTAAAGGCTGGACCGGGGTGACAACTATAACGGCGCGGGGCCCCACGGTGTCTACCTGGAAAGACGCGTTCTTTACGCCTGTATTCGAGGCCAGGTCTTTGCCCGAAGAGGCTATGGCCGCCGTACCTTCAAAACCAGGGACCGCGGTATAAACGCCCTGCCAGCTCAGCGCCCCGGCGGCGCTAAGAACGACAGGCGTTGCCGCGCCCTGCCCGTGCTGTGTTACGCTGATAGCCGGCGGCTCTTTCAGGTCTTCGCTGGAAAGCAGCGTAATGGTGACCGGCCCCGCCTTGGCCGGATCGGGCGCGGCCGTTACGGTCAGCGTCGGCGAGGCGGTATCTACCGTGAACTTGTAGCGCGCGATCGCGCCCGCGTTGCCCGCATCGTCCACGCCGCGCAGGTGGAACCAGTAGGTGCCGTCGGCCGTCAGGGGGCCGGTATAATTCGTAAGAACGGTTTCCGTAACGGCGTCGAGCGTATACGCCTCAGCCTGGTTGAGCGCGTAACTGTAACCGGCTAAACCGGAACCGGTTTCCGCCGCAGCGCTCCAGGTAAAAGAGGGGGTATTCAGCGAAGTGGAGGCGTTCTCGGCGTGTGTGGGAGAAGTTATGGCCGGCGTGCCCGGCGCCGTGGTATCCACCGCGAAACTGGCGGAACCGGCCAGGGGACGCGCGTGCAGGTCCAGCCCGGAAACCGAGATTGCCGCGTTGCCGTCGTACCCGGCCAGCACCGTATAGGTGCCGCTCCAGGTTATGTTGTTCTGGCTCGTCAGCGGCACAGCGGCAGCCGAGGCGCCGTTCTGCGTTACGGTCGCCGACATCGCGCTCATTTCCTTGTTGAGGGTAACGGTCAGCGTTATCGGACCTTCTTTGGCCGGATCGCGGGAAACAGCTATCCCCTGCAGCACGGGGGCCAACAGGTCTATCTTGACCGGGCCGTAGCGCGCGGGATCTCCCCAGTTGCCGGCATTGTCCTTGGCCTTGACATAAAAATACCAGGTGCCGTCGGGTACGTTCTGGAACGTGGTCGTGTTGGCGGTAAGGTTCACCGTCATGGCCGGCGAATAAGCGGCGGACTGGACCAGCGCCACGCTGTACCCCGCCACGCCGGAGGGGCCGTCGTCCAGGACCAGCCAGCTGAACTGCGGGTTATTGCTGACCGTGTTCCAAACGTTCGGCTGATGCGTTGCCGAAGTGGTAGGCGGCTCCGGCGGGGTGGAGGCATCCACCGTTTGGCCGTTGGAATTTACCGGTGTGGAATACAGCCCCGCCCCGTTCTGGGCTTTGATGGAAAAATAGCAGGTCGCCCCGTCATCCAGCCCCGGCCCCGAAACTGTCACGGCGCGGGCGGCGCCGTTGTCGGTCCAGGGGGCTATATCCGTAGCCCCGGGGGCGGTTCCCGCTGCGTACCAGTATTTCGCGATCCCGGAATAGTTGTCGGCAGCGGCGCTCCAATTGGCTGAAAACCGGCTGGTAGAGCTCGAATAGGTAATGTCGGCGCCTGTGCCGTCGTTGACTACGGCTACCGCCGACGGCGGCGTGGAGTCCAGCGTCTGCCCGTCGGACATCGTCTCGGCCGAGAGCAGCCCGGCCCCGTTCTCGGCTTTTACAAAGAAGTACACATGGTCGCCTTCTGTCATGGAGTTGGTGAAATAAGTCACCGCGCGGGAGGAACCATTGTCGGTCCAGCCGAGAAGGCTCGTCGGATCATCCTGAGTGAAACCGATAGCGTACCAGTAACGCGCTATGCCGCTCTGCGCGTCGCTGGAGGCGCTCCAGTTGGCCGAGATCTGGGTTGCCGAGGTGGTATAGCTGATATCGGCGCCGGTGCCGTCGTTTACCGCGGCTATCGCGGCCGGCGCGCTGCCGTCCGCCGTCTGCCCGTTGGAATTGGCCGCCGCGGACAGCAGCCCCGCCCTGTTCTCGGCCTTGACCGAAAAATAATAGGTCTGGCCGGTAGTTAATGATAAGCCCGTTTTGGTTACGCTCAGCGAGCCGCCGTTGTCGGTCCAGCCCGCCACATCGGTGCCGCCGGCCGCGGTGCCTATGGCGTACCAGTATTTCGCCACTCCGGACTGCGCGTCGGAAGAGGCGCTCCAGTTCGCCTTAAGCTGGGTCAGCGAACCGGTATAAACGATGTCGGCCCCGGCGCCGTCGTTGACCGTGGCTACCGCGGCCGGCGCGCTGGTGTCCACCAGCTGCCCGTCGGAATTGGCCGCGGCGGAAAGCAGGCCGGCGCCATTTTCGGCTTTTACCGTGAAGTAATAAGTCGTTCCGTTGCTGAGCGAAAGCCCTGTTCTGGTCACGCTGAGCGAGCCCCCGTTATCGGTCCAGCCCGCCACGTTCGTGCCGCCGGCGGCGGTGCCTATGGCGTACCAGTATTTAACTATCCCGGATTGCGCGTCGCTGCCGGCGTTCCAGTTAGCGGACAGCTGGGTCAGGGACCCGGTATAATTTATGTCCGCGCCGGTGCCATCTCTTGAGGTGCTTGGCGCCGCGGGCGCGGTCGCGTCCACCAGCTGGCCGTTCGAATTGGCGGCCGCGGACAGCAGCCCCGCCCCGTTCTCGGCCTTGACCGAGAAGTAGTAGGTCTGCCCGTCGCTGAGGGACAAACCGGCGGCTGTAACGCTGCGGGCGGAACCGTTATCCGTCCAGCCCCGTATATCGGCGCCGCCGGCCGTGCTGCCTATGGCGTACCAGTATTTTACTATGCCGGATTGGGCGTCGGACGAGGTTCCCCAGTTGGCCGCCAGCTGGGTCAGCGAACCGGTGTAGGCGCTATCGGCGCCGGTGCCGTCGTTCACCGCGGCTACCGCGGCCGGCGCGCTGGCGTCCACCGTCTGGCCGTTGGAATTGGCGGCGGCGGATTGCAGCCCTACGCCGTTCTCGGCTTTGACCGTAAAGTAATAGGTCTGCCCCGTAGTCAGCGAGAGGCCTGTCCGGGTTACGCTGAGCGCGGCCCCGTTGTCGGTCCAGCCCGCGATATTGGCCGCACCCGCGCTGGTGCCGATGGCGTACCAGTATTTGGCTATGCCGCTTTCGGCGTCGGTGGCGGCGCTCCAGTTGGCCGCCAGCTGGGTCAGCGAACCGGTATAGGTTATGTCGGCGCCCGCGCCGTCGCTTACCGCGGGTACGGCGCCGGGCGGAGTGCTATCGGGAGGCGTATCGTCCCTGATCAAGCGGACAGCCATCCCGTATTTGTTGCCGGTGACATAATCCCCCAAAAAGGTGTAGCCGTAAAACAGCCCCTGATAGTAGGACTCCACATCAGTATTTAAGGTGGAAGTCCAGAACAGAGAGCTTGCGCTCATGGCGCCGAAGACCCCGCTGATCCCATACCGCAAGCCTGAAGCATAAGCGGTAAAGCCGCTGCTGTTGTTGGCCGCCTGATTGTTGCCAGGAGCTCCGGCTGTTGCGGAAGCGGCCCAAGAACTGTTGCCGGCAATTGATTTGGCTATTTTATTCCCGCTGGTAGTGGCATCGTAATTATAACCATTGGCTATAAGCCAGTCACTGGCCCTGTTCCATTCCTGTCTGCTGGGCACATGCCAGCCCGAAGGGGCTATGTTGCGGTTATCGGCGGCCGCATACCAGTTATACAGCAGTCCGTAAGTCGGTACATTGCCGGAGTCGTTGTCGTAGCTGCAATATGCGGCCGAGCCGGCATTCGCCCAGGCGGTATCGTCCGTGATATTGCTTATGCTGTCGCCGTTCCTGAACCGGGTGGTTCTCAGGTTTTCCACCGTCCAGGTGTTGGTCCCTATGATCACCGTGTGGTACACGTTCCCGTCAATGTCCGTAACCGTGCTGGATTGGGCGGCCGCATTTACCGTCTGGCCGTTCGAATTTGCCGGGGTAGAATATGTGCCCGCTCCGTTTTCGGCCTTCACCGAAAAGTATACGGTGCTGCCATTGGGGACCAGCAGGCCGGTTTTGGTCACGCTGAGCGCCGTGCCATTATCCGTCCAATCCACAATATTCGTGCCGCCGGCAACAGTGCCTATGGCGTACCAGTACCTTAAGATACCGGATTCAGCGTCGGAGGAAACGGTCCAGTTGGCTGAAAGTTCGGTCCGGGAATCGGTAGTAGCTATGTCGGCGCCCAGGCCGTCGTTTACGGTCGCTACGGTCGCGGGCGCGGTGGTGTCCACGCTCTGCCCGTTGGAATTGGCCGGGGTGGAATTAATGCCCGCGCCGTTCTCGGCTTTAACTGAAAAATAATACATCTGGCCATAGGCAAGGGACAAGTCGGTTTTGATCGCGTTGAGGGATAAGCCAACGCTGGTCCAGTTCGTTATGTCGGTGCCGCCGGGGGTGGTGCCTATGGCGTACCGGTATTTAACTATGCCGCTTTCCTGGTCGGTGGAGGCGGTCCAGTTGGCGGAAAGCCGGGTAAGCGAATCGCCGTAATCCCTGTCGGAACCGAGGCTGTCGCTGACAACCGGCTGTGTGGGCGGGGTGGTATCGGGCGTGGCGCCGGATTGGCATGAGCAATACGCGCTGCCTGTAAGCCCGCGGCCATTTTTTACCTGCAGGTAGACGGTATCGCCATAGCCTAAAGTCCAATCCCCTACGGTTTTTGAGAAGGAGCTCCCGCTGGAGGTGAGCTGCCAGGCGGTATCGGTAAAAGAGGCGTTGTTCGAGACCCGGTAAGCCAGCGGATTGCTGTCGGTGTCCGCCGCGCTGAGCGACAGGGTTGCCGGCCCTGCCGGACAGGCAGCGCCGCAACTGCCGTTGATCTTGATATCGGCCGCGGGCGGAGTTGTGTCGGGAAGATAATCAAAAATGCGATTAACAAATATTTCGGTATTAACCGGACCGAAAAGATCTGCTGATTCGTTCATTTTTGAGATATAGGTGGGGCGATAAACCCCCAGCGGTTTGTAAGCCGCCCCTTCGAACAGGCCTACTTCGGCGGAGCCGGCAGGTCCTATGGTAGGCAGCGGGGTAGCGGGAAACACCCATTCTCCCCACTTAAGCGTAGAACGGTCCGTGTTGATGGTTACATTCCGTTGGGAGGGTTCACCGCCTGAATAGTAGCCTGTAGATTCCACATACTCATCGCTCAGTAAGCCAAAACAGTGCCCGGCCTCATGCGTAAGACAGTCCGGGCCGGATGTTATGGAACACGACCCAATTCCGCCATACCAGGCCGCGCCGCCATAGGCGACGCTGTTTACAATAACAAGTACGATGTCGCGGCCCTGTACGAATCCGGCCACGGAGCCGGCCGCGGCATGCGCCAGATTGATATTGGAGGATAATGAACGACAGCTGCTGCTGTTGCCGGCTACGATCGAGAATGCGCTGCCAAGGGCATTGTCCACTACATTGCCGGAGCAGTTTTCATTGCTCGCGCCGGATTGGTTGCTGATAACGTCGACGCGGTAGACATTGAAGAAATCCTTGTAATCGCCCAGTTCCTGTGAAAAAAAAGTGTTATAGGCGGTCTGGGCGTCAGTCGCAAAATTGGAGATTTGCGCGCTGGTGTACCCGTCGCTTAAAAAGATCAGGTTTATTTTGTTCGCCGCCGTGCCGCTGTAAATGGTGGCGGTATTCCAGGCTGTGGCAGGGGCGGCCAGGAACATTAAAAGTCCCGCCATGGTCCCCGCCAGGCCGGGGCGCGGTCTCATTGGCTTTCCCCTGTAACGGTGCCGAGTTCCAGCACCGACTTTAGGTCAAGGTCGGCCGCCGCGGGGGCGGAGGACGCTTTTACGGTTTTAAAGTTCTTCCTCTGTTGGCCGCGGCCGCCTGCCGGGGCCTTGCGATGCGAAACCCGCAAGGTCTTGATCCTGGTGTCGTAGGGCAGGGTCAGGGTCATTTCAGCCTTGGCCGCCTTGTAGCTGCCGCCCTTCATTACCTTGCGCCCCGGCGACCGCCCTCCCGCCTGCTGCGGTTCCGGGTCTTCAAAATAATCGTAGAATCCCTGCGTGGGATCATCCAGGCTCTGGGTCGCCAGGGTGTTTCCGGCGGCGTCCACCGCTTCAACGTAGCGGGAGCCTTCCGAGGCAGGCTGGCGGTAGAACATCGGCCTGGGTTTATTTATTATCTTTTTTGAAACCACCTTGTAGCTGTTCCCGTCGGTTCCCAGTACGACCTGCAGGTATTTATCGCCGGGGGGAGGCTGCGGGGCGGGCATGGCTTCCAGGTTGTTGTTCCAGGTCTGCGCCGCCATTACGCCAGCGGGGCCGTAGGCCGCGCGCAGGCTCTCCGGCTCGGTTATCTCTTCCCTGTAAAATACGGCGCCGCAGCGGGTGGCCAATTCCGCCTCCAGGGCTGCCGGCACATGCCCGTAGAAAATGCCTGGCCCCAAAGCGCCATCCAGCCGCCCCCCATTGTCCGCTACGTAGCGGCGGCATTCCGCGGCAAGGCCGGCCGCGGCCCGGCTGCTGAGCAAAACCAGCGCATCCGCGGCTGCCGGCGCGGCAAGGCAGCGCTGCGCGGCCAGCAGCGGCAACAGCGCGAACAGCTGCAGCAGGATGGATTTATGTAATGGCCGCTGGGTTGCTGTTGATGGCATATGATAAGTATAAAGCAGGCTGGTAGACATGTCAACACCCACGGCAATCAGGCCGCTGCATTTATCAGCTATGTTATTCTATCAGTATCGGCGGCATTAAGCCTGAGACGCAGGGCCCGGTACGGTCCGGTTTTAACTCCCAGGCCTTTTGCCCGGATGGCTTACGTCCGCGCGGAGCAATGAATTAATGAGAAAAGTGAAGTGTCACTTCACTGCTATATTTTACTTGTGAAGCGCGCTGCCGATATTCGTTATAATATGCGGTAAAGGAACGTGAAACAATCGCTTATGAAAACCGTTTTTTCTGAAATGCTGGGGCAGCTCCGGACGCAGGCCGGTTTTGAGACAGCTTATAAGTTCTACCATAAGAACGGCGGCCAGGGCGTGTTGAAGATGAGCTATCGCAACTATCTCAACCTTGAGCAGGGGCGCAGCCTGCCACCTTTGGAAAGACTCGGAACTCTTACCTGGGCGCTGCGCATTCATCACGGCAGCGCCGAGGCTAATGCCCTGGTTTCCGCCTGGCTGCGGAGCATGGCGGGAGAGGATAATTTCCGGGATTACCTGGCGCCCCTGCTGGCGCCGAAACCCGCGGAGCCCCCGCTATCCCCGGCGTCGCAGGCGCTGAAAAAATTTGTAGATGCGGGGACTGGGCCTCTGAGCCTGGAACAGGTCCGCGCCATACACCTGTCCGAGAACCATTGCCTGTGCGCTACCGCCATGAATTGCGAGAGGGGCGCGCTGAGCATCAGGGAATTGGCGGAGCGCCTGGAACTGCCGGAAGCAACGGCGGCGAAAGTAATGAGGGATCTGGCAGGAGCGAAGCTCGTGAAAGAGGTGAAAAAAGATGTATATCGCAATTCTGCCGGGATGTCCTGCAAACGTGCGCCCGGAGGCAATATCATTCCCGAAGATATCAAACAAAAAATACGCGGGACCTGGCGCAAGTTGGAAGCCGCCGGGAAAGTGGTCTACCCGTACCGGGTAATTATGCGGGCTGACGAAAAGGACTCCGCCGGGTTGTTCAACATGATGGATACGCATATGGCGGCGGTGCAGGCCTACGCCGTGGATAAGGGCAGCGCTTCCACCGCCCTGTTCATGGTGGAGGCGCGCATCACCCGGTTGCGCAAGTTCTGAGCGGCGTTGCTTTATTTTTATTTACAGCCTGAATATGTTTCAATTGTACAGGACAAAACGGAGACAGGAGCAACTATGAACAAGCCCAGCGAGCCCCAGAAAACGGAAACGGCCGTGACGCCCCGCGCGCAGGATTACGCGCAGTGGTACCTGGACGTTATAAAGAAAGGCAGCATGGCCGAGCACTCGCCGGTGCGCGGCTGCATGGTGATCCGCCCGCACGGCTACGCCGTCTGGGAAAAGATGCAGCGCGAGCTCGACGACAGGTTCAAGGCCACCGGCCACGAGAACGCCTATTTCCCGCTGTTCATCCCGCTGTCCTTCTTCTCCAAGGAAGAGAAGCACGCCTCCGGCTTCGCCAAGGAATGCGCGGTCATCACGCACCACCGCCTGAAGTCCGCCAACGGCGAGGTGGTGGTGGACCCCGAGTCCAAGCTGGAGGAGCCGCTGGTAGTGCGGCCCACCAGCGAGACCATAATCTGGGCGCAGTACAAGAACTGGATCCAGAGCTACCGCGACCTGCCGCTGCTGATAAACCAGTGGGCCAACGTAGTGCGCTGGGAAATGCGCACGCGCCTGTTCCTGCGCACCGCCGAGTTCCTGTGGCAGGAAGGCCACACCGCGCACGCCACCGAAAAAGAGGCGCTGGAAGAGACCTGGCGCATGCTTGACGTGTATGCCGACTTCGCCGAGAACGTGATGGCCGTGCCCGTGGTGAAGGGCCGCAAGACCGAGGGCGAGCGGTTCGCCGGCGCGCTGGAAACGCTTTCCATAGAAGGCATGATGCAGGACGGCAAGGCCCTGCAGATGGGCACCAGCCACTACCTGGGCCAGAACTTCTCCAAGGGCGCGGACGTGAAGTTCCAGAACAAGGAAGGCCAGCTGGAATACGTGTACGCCACCAGCTGGGGCGTGAGCACCCGCCTGGTGGGCGCGCTGATCATGACCCACTCCGACGACAACGGCCTGGTGCTGCCGCCCAAGCTGGCCCCCATACAGGTGATAGTGATCCCGATCTTCAAGACCCCCGACGAGCAGGCCCGGACGGTGGCCGAGGCGAAGAAAGTTGCCGCCGAGCTGAAGGCCCTGGGCGTGGCCGTGCGCGTGGACGACCGCGACGGCATAATGCCCGGCGCCAAGTATTATGAATGGGAAGGCAAGGGCGTGCCGCTGCGCATAGAAGTGGGCCCCAAGGACCTGGAGAAGGGTTCGCTGTGCATAGCCCGCCGTTTCGTGGCCGAGATACCCGGCGAGGCGCCCGCCGACCAGCGCCGGCGCCGCAAGGTTTTCCTGCCGCGGGCCGAGGCTATCGCCTCCATAGCGCCCACGCTGGCCGCCATGCAGAAAGAGCTGCTGGAGCTGGCCCGCACGCGCCGGACCGCGCGCACGCGCGTGATAGACAAGCTGGAGGATTACGAGAAGTTCTTCAAGGGCGAGGGCGGCGGCTTCGCCTGGGTGCACTGGGCCGGCACGCCGGCGCAGGAGGAGGAGATGACCCAGCGTTTCGAGACCAGCATACGCTGCCTGCCTTTCGAGGACCAGATCCCCGCCGAGGCCAAAGGCGAGGGCGTCTGTATCCTTACGGGGCAGCCTTCCAAACAGCGGGTGCTGATGTCCAAGTCCTACTAGGCTGCGGCGCTGACGTTCTCCCTGATAACTGGACCACGGGAAGCTGGAAAAATTGCTGGATTATAGGCCTCCAAGAGCGGAGGAGAACGTGAATAAGCGGTTCACGGAAGAACAGGTAGCGTTCGCGCTGAAGCAGCATGAGACCGGGGTCCCCATAGCTGACATATGCCGTAAAATGTGCGTCAGCGACGCCTCATTTTATCTTTGAAAGAAGAAATACGCGGGGATGGGCATAACCGAGCTGCGCAAATTGAAGGCCTTGGAGGAGGAAAACCGGCAGCTTAAGAAGCTGGTGGCGGATCTCAGCCTGGACAAGCAGATGCTGCAGGATGTGCTCTCAAAAAAATTCTGAAGCTGCGCGTAAGCGCACCGCCGCCCGATCCCTCCAGGATACCTACAGGGTCAAAATAAGGCGGGCGTGCAGGCTTGTGAAGGCCGAGCGCTCCGGATATTACTATAAGCCGCATGGCAGGGACAATAGGGCCCTGCGCTTGCGGATACTGGACATAGCCAATGCCGGGCCCGGATTCGGATATCTGCGGATACACATCCTTCTTCGACGGGAGGGCTGGCTGGTAGATAAAAAGTGCGTTTACAGGATCTACACGGAAGAAATGCTTCAGGTCCGCACGAAGCAGCGAAGAAAACGCATAAGCCAGCCCCGGGTTAGATTGCCATTGCCGGGGGCAGTAAACGAGCACCGGAGCATGGATTTTATACATGATCCCCTGGAAGACGGCCGAAAGTTCCGGATCCTGACCGTGGTAGACCAGTTTAGCCGGGAATGCCCGATACTGGCGGCGGAGCATTCGTTAAGCTGGGAAAAAGTCGTAGAATATCTTGAAGGGTTGCGACGCAGGCGCGGTCTGCCCAAGGCGATAACCGTGGACAACGGGACGGAGTTCATTTCAAAAGCTCTTGATGCCTGGGCGTATCGCAACGGCATACACCTGGATTACATAAGGCCCGGGAAACCGGTTGAAAACGCCTGTATCGAGAGTTTTAACGGCCGGCTTCGCGACGAGTGTTCGAACGCGAACGTGTTCGCGGCATTAGAGTCGGCTTCGAGTTTGCTTGAGGCATGGCGGCAGGATTACAATAATTTTAGACCGCACACTTCTGCCGACGGCATGCCGCCGGCCGAGTATGCGGCGAAGTGCAGGGAAGGCCTAAAAACAGCTGCGGTTTTCCAACGCTCTGTGGTCTAGTTTTCGGAGGAAGGTCAGGTTAACCCGAATCAGATCTACGCATTAATTTTGATGACCGACTTGGATCTTAGAATTGCAACTCGCCACTCTTTGTTTTGGGTCCTTTTTGTACTCCTATCAACTCCAAGGTTACTGCTTGCCGTTACGGCAAGCCCGAGAGGTGTCGAAGTTACGCAGCCGGATGGGACTAAGATCGCCATCTATATGCGCGGAGATGAGTTTTATAGTTGGAATGAAGACGCAAAGGGCTACACGATCGTAAAAGACACAAGTACCGGCGAATGGTTATATGCAAAAAAAGACCTCAAGGGTGCTTTGTCCACAACTGAGTTTAAGGTCGGAGTGAAGGACCCCGACACCTTAAATTTAAAAAAACATTTCACGGATGGTTCAAAGGTTTCGCGGGCGCGGAATTTTCACCGTGCACGGAAAACGGCTTCGGCGTTTTCAGTTGCCGCTAGTCGTGTTAGCGCTGCTCCAGCCAGAGTTCCGGTATTAACCGGGACAATGAAGAACCTGGTTATTCTTGCACGTTTTTCCGACATTGCTCCGACCTATTCACAGGCTCAGCTAGACAGCTTGTTTAATCAAGTCGGCTATAGCTTTGACGGCGCCGTCGGTTCGGTTAAAGACTATTATCACGAGGTTTCATACAACCTCCTGACCATACAATCTACGGTTAGCCAGTGGGTCACTTTGCCGCATGGTTATGCGTACTATGGGGCAAATGATGTGAACGGCAACGACGTCGGAGCACGGGAAATGGTCCTTGATGCCATAAACGCTCTTGATGCTGCCGGTTTTGACTTCAGTACCGTTGATGGAAATAACGATGGAGAAGTTGACGGACTTACCATTATCCATTCTGGCCGCGGTGAAGAAGCAAATTCCGGAATCAATAATGATTACATCTGGTCCCATCAATATGGACTTTCTGCCCCTGTTTATAAAGATGGCAAAAAGTTGCAAATGTACCATACCGAACCGGAAGTTCGTGGCACTGATGGATGGCCTGCGACATGGGGAATCTCCCGTATAGGGGTAATTGCCCACGAAACCGGCCATTTCTTAGGCTTACCTGACCTTTATGATTATGGCGGAGACAGTCACGGCGCCGGGCAATTTTGCCTTATGGCTGAAGGAAACTGGAACGGTGGAACCAATTGCGGCGTATCTCAAGGCGATGGGTCAACCCCTGCCCATATGAGCGCTTGGCCCAAGGCGATACTTGGTTGGGCTACGCCGACACAGATTACCAATGCCGGCAGTTATAACCTGCCGAGGATAGAGGATAACCGCAGCGCCATGTATTGGATGCAGGCAGCCGCATTCTTATCTTCCGAATACTTCCTGATGGAAAACAGGCAAAGTGTCGGCTTTGACTATTGTTTGCCGGGTGTAACCAACGGCATTTTGATATGGCATGTTGACCACACCATGTGGAATAACGGGGATAACGACGACCAGACTCACTACCTTGTGGACCTTGAAGAGGCAAGTGGGATTCAACATCTTGCCAGCAACACAAGTTCGGGGGATGGTTCTGATTACTTTCGACCAGGGAATAATGTAAGTTTCGGGGATACAACTTTTCCTAATAGCAAAAGCTATCTGAACTATAATCTCGGGCTTCTTATTCGCAACATCTCCGCGAGTGGCGATCCGATGACTTTTAGTGTTACGCAATCTGCCGCTTCCGAATTGTCCATGGGGAAACTTAAAGCCTATCCCAATCCTTGCTACTTTGACAAGAACCCGAACATAACCATAGCCGGCATCCCGCCGGACGCAAAGGACGTAAAGGTTTACATTTACAACGCCGCGGGCAAATTGGTCCGCACCCTGGAAAGCGGCAGCGAGATAGACGAGGACAACGTTGCTGTATGGGATGGCCGCGACGAGAACGGCCTTAAATCCGCGAGCGGCATCTGTTTTTATCTGGCTAAGTTCTCCAACTACGACAGGGCGACCGGCAAGTTCTATGTTTTTTGGTAAGAGCAAATGAAACGGGCCAGCGCACTAATTCTGATTGCGGCCGTGTCGGCGATCCCGGCAAAGCCCCTTGCCGCCCAGACAGCCTCCAATGCTGCCTCGTTCCTTGAAATAGACTGTGGAGCCAGGGGCGAGGCCTTGGGCGGAGCGTTCACGGCCATAGCCGACGACGCCTCTTCCGTTTTTTACAACCCGGCCGGACCGGGCCTGGTCAACAGGTCGGAAGTGATGGTTTCGCACTCCCAATGGCTTGAAGGCTTATGGAATGAACAGGTCGCCTATGTTCATCCTGTAAACGCCAAGTTGACCGTGTTTGCGGGGATAACCGCGCTGGTCAGTCCCCCGCTCGACAAATTCGACGAGACCGGGGCGCAGAATGGCACATTCAACGCGTTTGACGGCGCGCTGAGCGTGGGCGCCGCGACCGGGTTTGGCGCCAACGGTTATATCGGCATGAACGTGAAAACCATTTATTCCGAGGCCGACCTCCATAAGGCTTTCGCCTACGCGGGAGATGCCGGAGTCATACAGAATATCGGCGCATTGCGGCTCGGCTTCTCTATACAGAATATCGGCACGCAGATGAAACTCTATAAAGAAAAGTTCAACCTGCCCCGCATCTCCCGCGGCGGCGCCGCACTTAAGCTGTTAAACAAGCACTGGCTGTCGGCCGAAGTAATTAGGTTGAACGATGGCAAGGCATTATGGGGCGGAGGGTTGGAAAGCGAATTTACGGTTACTTCGGAATATACCGGGGTATTGCGGTTCGGCTACAAACAGGGCCGCTCCAAAAATACCGGCTCGGGAATTTCAGCAGGCCTCGGGCTGAAGGCCGGGGATATTTCCGGGGACTACGCGTTTTCCCCGTTCGGAGAACTGGGCGCCACGCACCGGCTTACGCTGAACTTAAAATTTGGCGAAAGCCGTGACAGTTCCTCGCGTCCTGCGCGGAGCAAGCCGCCGGTAAAAGCGGATATCCCGGCGCCGGCACCTGATCCCGAACCGACCGCGACGGAGCCGGCAACCGCCACGAACGCGGCGCTTGAAGCGGCGGACAGGTATTATTCCCAAAAGGATTATTCCAATGCGGCGGCGCAGTATGCCGCGGCGTCGAAGATGCTGCCGGAAGACGATACGCTCCGCATACGTGTGTTTGAACGGCAGGGACAGATATCACTGAAGGGCAAGAACATCCCCAAAGCGAGGGGCTTTTATCTGGCTGCCATACAGACCGCAAAAATACTTGCCGTGACAGATGTGAATGTTGTCAATTCCTATCTTGGTTTGGCATACTGTTTCGATAAAAGCGCGAACATTCCGGCGGCGATAAAGAACTACGAAAAAGCCCTGGAGCTTTCCACGAACGAAAAGACCAAGGCGGGGATCCGGAAAACACTGCAGCGGCTTAAATCCAATCCTAAGCAGTAGCGGGGGCATAACGCGCGGCATCAGTTCTGGTACATGCGAAGACTTGTAAAGATTTTAGTGCCGGCTTTAGGCGGGGCCTTGGCGCTTGGCCTGGCCACCTTTGTGGGGTTAAAGCTGTACTTCACCCCGGCCCGGATCAAAGCTCTGATAGTCAGCTATGCCGCTGCAAATCTGAAAAGAGAGGCCAGCCTGGATTCCGCCACGTTAACGCTGCGCGGTTTTGCCGTGAAGAATTTGCGGATATCGGAGTATCCCGACCTGAAGAAAGGCGAGTTCCTGTCCGTCGCCGAGTTCGACATCCGTCCGGACCTGTTGGCGCTGCTCAAAAAGCAAATTAAGATCGGTTCCATCCTGGCTTCCGGGGTAAATCTCAGCATCGTTGAGGTCGCCACCGGTACCTACAATTTTTCGGATATGCTGCAGTCACAGCCGGGCGCCGGGGTGGCCGGGACTTCCGTGGCCGCCGCGCCGCCGGCATTCAGTATCTCAAATATAACCGTAAAGAATTTAAAGCTTTCCTATTTAAGCGCGGACAAAAGCATGGCGGTGCGTTTGTCCGATACCAAATTCACCGCCGGCAATATTTCCGGGGCGGACTTTTTCCCGTTCGAAGCGGGTTCTAAGCTTAAAGTGAAATCTCCGTACCTGAGCGGCGAGTTCCCGGTATCGGTAAAGGGCAAGCTGGATCTGGGCGGTCTCAACCCGGAAAAGGGCAAAGTAATTATTGAAGCCGGCTCCCTCAAGGCGGGCAACATCAATGCGGGGTATTCCGGCGAACTGGAAGGGTTCCAGAAATTTTCAATAAAACTCGCGCTGAACGTGGAGCCATTCTCGACCAGTGATCTGAAACCGTATCTTCCGGCCGTACCGCCCCGCATTCCGGTCCCGGTGATCCGGGTTTCCGCCGTATTCAATGCCACGACCAGCAGCGCGGTCTTCAAAAGCATTGAGTTCAAGTCCGGCCCGGCTGAGGGGAATTTAACGGGCCGCGCCGCCTGGAATCCCGCCGTAGACTATGAGCTGCAGGCCCGGTTGAAGGTGCGCAGCCCTAAGATGGCCTCGGATGTTCTGGCCGTGAATTTCCCCGCCGTTCCCAAAGGTTATCAGCTGCCGCCGGCGAATATCGACGCGGTCGTCTCGCTTACGCCGGAGAAGATAAGCATCACGGAGGCAAAACTATCAGCCGCCAGTCTTCAAGGCGGCATAGTGGGGGATCTGAAACGATCTCCTCTTTCGTTCATCGGAATAGCCAGGTTCAATGTGGGAGAAATGAAGGACATGGCCGCCATCGCCCCGTTCCTTAAACAATTCGAGCCCAAAGGCAAAGCGGGGGCGGATATCAAAATTAGTTATGCCAAGAAATTGGCGCTGAGCGGAAAGGCCAGTTTCAACGGGATGGGCGCGAAATTCGCCGGCTGCGAGCTTTCCTCTTTGAAAGGCGCGATAGACATTTCTAAAAACCAGATGAAATCCAAAGGTATCAGCGCAAAGTTAAATGGCGCGGAATTAAAAATGGATCTCGCCGCCCAGAATTATCTCGAGCGCCCGAAGATTACGCTTAATGTTGAACAGGCCCCGGTAGTTATTCCGGAAATTTCCATTTCCACCGCGGCTCAGGGCGGCGGGCCCGTTAAGGCCGCACAGCTTGCGGCGCAGGAAAAACCATTAACCTTTGATCTGAGCGGTGTTTCGAAGATAGGCGGGCTTACCTACCCGGAATTGAACGCCGGCGAAAGCACGTTTAAATATGATCTGAAAGGGATATCTGCGGACCTTACGGGTTTGTCCGGACGGGCGTCTTTTGCGGTAAAAGGCGGAAAATTCGACAATTTGTGCGCCTTGGCGGAAAAGAACAAGGTTTCAAAAGTTGTGCTGTACCCTATGGTGATATTGGCTGTCGCCTCACGAACCATAAAAGGCGTAAAACTGCCGGATTTCAACACTGTGGTTTTCAGCAAGATGGAAGGCGATTATGTTTTTGAGAACGGCGTGATGCGATTGCAGAAATCCAGCCTGGACGCAGAAGCGGCCGACGTTAACGCCAGCGGCAGCATTAACCTTGCTACGGAAGAAATAGACATGAGGGTCAGCGTGAAGCTGAAGAAAGCCAGCGGCATAAGCATGTCCGTGCCCCTGGCGATGAAGATCAAGGGCACTTTTGCCGCGCCGGAGGCGAAAGTCGATGTGAAGTCCGTCCTGGACCAGCCCGTAATTAAAGACAACCTGAAAAAACTATGGGACGGATTGGTTAAGAAAAAGAAGTGAACGGTAATGCGGTTTTTTTGCGGGTAACCGACTGCGGCTTTTTCTTAAACCCGCGCTGATCTTTATTCGTAGCGCAGCGCTTCCACGGGGTCCAGCTTGGAGGCCTGGAGGGCGGGGTACAGGGCGGCCAGGAAGCCGGTGAGCACGGCGGCCAGCACCGACAGCAGCGGCATCCACCATTGCACCATCATCATGTCCGTATCGCCTTTGGAGGCCAGGTATTGTATGCCGGTCATCGAGATGAGGATGCCCGCTATGCCGCCGAAGAAGCCCAGCAGCATGGCCTCGATGAGGAACTGCGCCATGATGTCGGCGCGGGTGGCGCCGATGGCGCGCCGGATGCCTATTTCCTTGATGCGGGAATAAATGGTGGCCAGCGTCACGTTCATGATACCTATGCCGCCGGCCAGGATGGCGATGGCGCCGATGATCAGCACCGTGTACATGTCGCGGTGCTTGTCGGCCATCTTGGTCTTTATGATCTCGCCGAAATCCTTGATGTCCAGCCGCAGCCTGCCGCCGTGCCTGGCCTGCAGGGTCTTTTCCATGCGGCGCTTGTATAATTCAACCGTCGAGGCTTTGCCGGTGTCCACGTTGATGGCGTCGATGCTGCCCACGCCGCCCCAGCCGCTGTCGAGCAGGCGTTGGTAGGTGGTTACCGGTACCATCACCTTCGCGTCCCACTCCTCCAGGTCCAGGAAAGTTTTGGGGTTGTTCTCCAGCGGCGGGGATTCCAGGATGCCGACCACCGTATAAATATTGTCGCCCAGCTGCACGGTCTTGCCCAGCAGGTCGTGATGCTTTATGAATTCCTGGAAATCGTCCTTCCAGCCGTAGAACTTCATCCACTGCGGCTTCTTGAACCAGCCGCCGGTCTGGATGATGACGCAGACGCGGGCATAGGAATCTATGTCGTATTGGCTGATAAAGCGCCCGCGCACCTTGTAGATCCAGCCGCGCTTCTTCCACTCCAGCGTGATGCCGCCCACGCCTTCCCAGTCATTGTAGTCGCCGTAAACGAACTGCGCCCCGCTGTCGGTGACGGGCGAGACCATAGGCAGCTCCGGGAAATTGGCGCGCAGCGCCATGGCGTCCTCGAAGGTTATATGGTCGCGGGCTTCCTTCTTGTCAATGCTGGTGCTTTCCTGGTAGGAGCGCTTGGTCTGGATCTTAAGGCGGCCGTGGCCCAGCACTTCCAGCGCTTTCCTGGTGCGGAAGTTCATCGAATAGATGAGCGTGAGGCTGTACATGATGGAGATGACGCCGATGGAGATGGCGAAAAAAGTAAGGAAGGACCGCATCTTGTGATGCAGGATCTCCAGCGTGCCCGTGCGCAGCGATTCTGAAATTCTCATGGGTTCTCGATGGCCCCGTCTTTCATGCTGATTATGCGCGAAGCCTGTTTGGCCAGGCCCTGGTCGTGCGTGACCATGATTATCGTAAGCCCGGAAGCGTTCAGTTCCTTGAGCAGCGCCATCACTTCCAGCCCGGTGCGCGAATCCAGATTGCCGGTGGGCTCGTCGGCCAGCAGCAGGCCGGGGTTATTGGCCAGCGCCCGGGCCATGCCCACGCGCTGGCGCTCGCCGCCGGAAAGTTCCAGCGGGCTGTGCTCGGCCTTGTCTTTAAGCCCCACGCGTTCCAGCAGCGCGCGGGCGCGGGTTTCGCTCTCGTCGGAAGCGGCGCCCAGGTAGAGCATGGGCAGGCGCACATTGTCCAGCGCCGTGAAGCGCGGCAGCAGATTGAAGGACTGGAAGATGAAGCCCACCTCGGAAAGGCGCAGCGCGGAGCGCTCGGAGTCGGAGAAAGAACCGACATTTCGGTCCCGGAAAAAATAGTGGCCCGCGCTGGGTTTGTCCAGGAACCCCAGGATATTCAACAGCGTGGATTTGCCGCAGCCCGACGGCCCCGTGACGGCCACGAATTCGCCGGCCTTGATGGAAAGGTCCAGCCCTATCAGGGCCTGGAAACCGTGCAGCCGCTTGAGCTGGTAGGTTTTTTGGAGGTTCTCGCACTTGATCACGGTGGCTCCGGTGCTATTTGCCCGCAGGGGGTGAAGCCGGGCTGCCTGAGGCGCCGCCGGCGGCGGAACCGGCGGGCTTGGGGGCGTCGTCGGCCTCTATGTTCAGCGGCTTGTCGGCGTAAACGGTGTCGCCTTCTTTAAGCCCCGAGAGCACTTCCACTTCCGTCTCGTTGCGCAGACCGGTCTTAATGTCTGCTTTCCTGGATTTGCCGCCGGGTACGTACAGGTAGGCGAATTGCCTCCCCTTTTCCTCGAAAAGTCCGGAAACAGGCATTACCAGCGTGCCGCGCCGGGAGTCCATCACGGCTTCTATGCGCGAAGTCATGCCGGATTTAACCCTGGCCAAATTCTTCTGGTCTATGCCTATTTCCACTTTGAAGCTCTTGGTGCTGCCGCGGCTGGATTCCGCCTGGGGGGAGATCAGCGTGATCCTGCCGCTCAGCGGCAGGGCGGGCAGCGCGTCTATGGTCACTTTTACCGGCAGGCCGGCGCGCAGCTTCATAACTTCCATCTCGCTGACGTTGAGCCCCACCACCAGCGAGGTGAAATCACCCACCTGCATCAGGCAGGCCGGGCTGCCGTCGGCCAGGCCGCTGATGCGCTGGTCGATCTTGACTATGCCGCCGGAACCCGAGTTGCCGGAACAGGTCAGCACGGTGCCGCTGATGGGCGCGGCCACGTCCACCGGCACGTATTTATCCGAATCGGTCTGGCCGGGCTGCACCACGGCCAGCTTGTCGCCCTTCTTTACGGTGTCGCCTTCGCGGGCCAGCACCGCGGTCACGCGGCCGCCTACGCGCGAATATACTTCTATCACGTCCCTGGGGCGCACGTCGCCTATGTCCTGGAACTTGACCGCGATATCGCCTTTGGTCACGGTCACCTTTTCTATTTCGCCTTCCACCAGCGAAGTGTTCTTGTAGGCGCGGTAGCCCCACCAGCCGCCGCCGCCCAGCACGGCCAGGAGCCCGCCGTAGATGAAAATTTTCCGCAGTAAGTGTTTAAGTGTTTTCATAAGCGGCGCGGCGCCTCAACGCCAGATCTTCCTGCCCACGGTCTTGTCATAAGAAATGCGGTCGAGCAGCAGGTCGAAGAACGAATTGGCCAGGCTGTTCTGCGCGCTCAGTTCGTCGGACTGCGCGTCGTTGAGCTCGATGATGCCGGCCCGGCCCTGGGAATACTTTTCTTTTACTATGGCGAGGTTCTCCGCCGAGATCTCGGCCTGCATTTTGGCTACTTCATAGCTTTTAAGCGCCAGCGCCCGGGAATGCCAGGCCGAAATTATTTCTTTTTTTGCGGCCAGCTCGTCGGAGAGCAGCGACCGCTGCGAACGCGCCAGCTCGATCTCGGCCGACAAATTCGAATTGTTGACGCCCAGGGTGCCCACGCCCAGGGGCAGGGACAGGCTGACGCCGGCGGAGTAGGAGTGGTTCAGCGCGCCGGGCGCCGGGTCGCCCAGGCCCAGCAGGCCCTGGCGGCTGTAGGAAGCGTCCGCCGATAAGTTCGGCAGCCAGCCGATGCGGGCTTCCTTGCGGGCTATTTTTTTTTGCTCCAGGGAAAGCCGCGCCTGGCGCAGGTCCGGCCTGTTGGCCAGCGCATAGGCCAGGTCCGCGGACAGGTCCGGCATGCCGAGGTCGGAAACCCCGGTCACTTCGGCCAGCAGGGCTTCTTCGTCGGGCTGGCGGTAGACCAGTGTGTTGAAGGCCATCTCCGAGTTGCGGCAGCTCTCGGCGTAACTCATTTCGCTGAGCTGGCTGGAGCGGAAATTCAGTTCGCTCTTGAGCACGTCGGAATAGCTCTTGAGCCCGTCCTTGTAATAGGCCTGGGCTTTCCTGAACTGCTCCTCGTAGGCGGCCAGGCTGGCCTGCGCCACTTTCCTGAGCTGGCGCTTGCGGAGCACGTCGTAATAAGTGTTGAGGGCGCTGATGGTCAGGTCCTGCCGGGCGGAGAACAGCGCCAGTTCCGTGCTGTCTCGGCCCAGGCGCGCCGAGTCCAGCCCCAGCTTGTCCTTGAAATTATTGAACAGGTTCAGCGAGGCCGACAGCCCGGCCGTAGTGTTGTTTTTAGCGAAGGCCAGCCGGGGGGAACGCGACGAGCTGTAGAAGGTGTTGGCGGCGCTGACCGAGACCGAGGGCAGGTAGAAGGAAGCCAGGGAATACAGGTAGCCGCTGCGGGAAAGCTCCAGGCTTTCCTCGGCCTGTTTGAGCGTATGCGAAACCGCGAAGACCTCGGCCAGGTAGCTGTCCAGCGTCCAGGAGGCGGCGCTGGCCGCCTGGCTGAACGCGAGGAGCAGGACGAGGATCTTCATTTGCGGCTATTTGCCCTTAAGTTTCGCCGTATAGGCCGCGTGGAATTTCTTCATCTCCGCCACCAGCTGCTTGATCTCGTCTTTGGGCGGCAGGAAAGTGGTGCGGAAGTGCAGCGTGCCCGGCCGCTGGCCGAAGCCCGAGCCCGGCACCACGCAGATGCCGGTGGCCTCCAGCAGCTCCAGGCAGTAGTCGCCGTCGCGGCCGGCCTCGTAGGCCGCCCGCTCTTCGGCGGTCATCGCGTCGGGGTTCACGCCGGAGGCGTGCGGCAGGTCGAATTTTACGAAAGCGTACATGGCGCCTTCCGGAATGTTCGTGGTCATGCCGGGGATCTCGTTCAGGCCGCGGCCCAGGATCTCCGCTTTCTCCCTGAGGTCGCTGAGGATGGCGGAGCGCTCGGCCGTGTAGAGCGAATAGCTGGCTTCGCCCTTGACCGGCGGCGCCACCATCAGGCCGGTAACCACCTGGCCGTCCACGTTGGAGCACAGGCCGATGGACTGCAGCTTGATCATCTCCGCGTAAACATCGTCGGGCATGTTCCGGATCTCCAGGTAGCCGCCGCGGTGGCCGCATTCGCCCAGGAAACCTTTCGACACGGAGTGGAAGCTGAACAGCGTCACTTCGGTTTCGCCCATGTCGTGCATGACCTTGGCGAAGGAATGGAATTTCAGCTTGTCGGAATAGATGTTCTCCTGGTACACCTCGTCGGCCAGGATGGCCAGCCCGTTCCTCTTGGCGAAGCCGATTATCATCTTGATGTTCTCGCGGGACAGCACCGCGCCGGTGGGGTTGCCGGGGTTGATGACGGCGATGGCCACGGGGTTGATGCCGCTTTCGCGGCCGGCGGCCAGGCTGGATTCCAGCTCGCTCTCGTCGAGCTGCCAGTGCTTGGCCTCGTCGAGGAAATAATTTATCTGCCTGGCGCCGTACAGCTCTATGGTGGCGCTGTACAGCGGGTACTGGGGGATGGGGATCATGAACCCGTCGTTGCTGCCCTTGATGAGCAGCGTGAACGCCGCCTGCACGCCCTTGCTGGCGCCGTCGGTGAGCAGGATGCGGTCCGGGTCGGCCGGGATGCCGTCGCGCCGGGTTATGAACTCCGCCACCGCGCGGCGGAAGAACGGTATGCCGGCGCTCTGGGTGTACGCCCCGGTGCCGCTGGGGTTATTCGCCAGTATGGTTTTGGCCCGGGCTATGGCGTCGGCCGGAAAAAGCTTCGCGGCTTCGGGCATTTCCAGCAGGGCCGGGTATTCCAGCAGGCTCAACACCTGGCGCACGAAAGTTATGGGCTTCTGCTTGAGCGCCTGCGGGTTGCCGATATTGCAGTAAATTATTTTACGACCCTGGGCTTCCAGCTGGTTGGCCCGGGCAACAATTTTGCCCCTTACGGCATAATGGGCTTTGCGGAGTTTTGGATTGACATCGTTGAGTTTTACCATAGCTTAAATTATATAAATATTAGCGGGCCTCCGATTCGCCGGAAAGATTAGGTAAAATAAACGGGGCAGGAAAATATGCATATCATCAGCGCCTCCAGGCGCACCGACATCCCCCATTACTACGCCCCGTGGTTCCGGGCCCGGCGGCGGGCCGGGTTCGCCGATTACCGTACGGTGTTCGGCGGCGGCAGCAAGGGGTATTTCCGGGCTTCGCTCAGGCCGGAGGAGGTAATAGGCTATTTGTTCTGGACCAAGTTCGCGGGGCCTTTCCACGGCGAGCTGGCGGCGCTGCGGGCGGAGAACCTGCCTTATGTTTTTCAGTACACCATCACCGGCTACGGCCGGGAAATCGAGCCTGGCATCCCGGACCGCGAGGCGGCCATAGCGGATTTCCTGGCCGTGGAAAAAACTTTGCCGGGCCCCGCCGCCATACAGTGGCGCTACGACCCGGTGCTGATCTCCGACAAGACCTACGGCCACGCCTGGCACCGGGAAAATTTCAGGCAGATAGCCGCGCGCCTGGCCGGCCATACCCGCGTGGTGAACGTGAGCTTTACCGAGCCTTACCGCAAAGCCGTAGGCAAAGTGCCGGCCGGGCATAATATCCTGTGGCGCCAGAGCCCCGGGCAGTGCGAGGGGCTGGCTTTGAAACACCCGCAACTGCGCGCGGTGGGCGAGCCGGAGACGGCGCTGCTGCACGAGCTGGCCGCCATCGCCGGCGCCTGCGGCATACAGCTGCGCGTCTGCTGCAATAAAGAATACGCCTATGAATTTCCCCGGGCGCAATGCTGCGGCCCCGAACTGTTCGCCCCTTACGGGCCGGTGCTGGAGCTGCAGGTCACCGGCCTGCCGCAGGGCCCTTCGCGCGAAAGCTGCCGCTGCCTGAAAACCGTGGATATAGGCATGTCCGACACCTGCCCGGCCGGCTGCTTCTACTGTTATGTAACCACCACCGCACAGCAGGCCGCCAAGAATTTTGAGAACCACGACCCGGGCGCGGCGCGGCTGCGGTAGCGGCTGCAGTCCGGTAAAAACATTCCGCCTGCCCGTGAGCTCTGCGAAAAACCGCAAAACCGCCTTTCCCGCGACGGTAATTTCGGCCGGTCCGGCTGCGTTCTGCTGCGAAGGCTTGTTCCCGGGCAGGGTTCCAATGGGGCAAAAGATTTAGCCCGGCGTATCCGGGGACAGCGGACTATTTCAATAAACCATAGGCGCCGATAATCCCATATAGTTCTTGCGCATATATCTCATTGGCGAGAGCTGAAGGGTGCTGGTCTAAAGGGTGCAGGTAAAATTTTCTTTTTGAAGTATGCATTATGCCGGCTTTTTTATAATAGACGGCGGGGTTGGCTTTTGCTGTTTCCATAAAAAGATCAGCATGCTCTTTTCCCTGAGTTAAGGTGTATATCAGGATTTTAAAACCGGACCTTTTCGCAAGTTCCTCGAGCTTCTTCAATGGTTGTCTGACAAAATCTATGTTCTTTAATCTTTTATTGTTCATTAACTCTTCGTATTTTCCGCCACTGTGTTTTATTCCCAGTTCGTTGACTAAAGTTGAAAATTCCACGCTTTCATCGTCATTTCCCAGGAAGGCTATTATGACCAGATCCGGGCGGTATTTTAAAGCTTTTTCTTTAAAACGTTCAATTTCCTGCGCAGTATTCATTCCCGGAACGCCAAAATTCAAAACCTCAAAATGTTTCCCGGCGATTTCCTTGTTCAACATCTTTTCTAACTGGAAACTAAACGTTTCCTCTAAATTCAAGCCCACGCCAAAAGCAAAAGAATCGCCTAATACAGCCACTCTATAAACATTATCGGGTTTATTGACGGTATATTCTCTACCCCTGAAACCGTCGGAGTTTATCCTGATAAGATAAGGGTCCAGGCCTTCCACGCCGGATACAGGCGTAACTTCACAATTCGCAATAAGCTTCCATCCTTTTCCGCAAATATATTCCCATGAGGGTTGGATCGCTTGCCGGGGCCCTGCTGCGAAATATGACCGCGCCTTTGCGGCTGCCTCCTTGATCTCCGCCGATCTGAAAGAAATGAAAAATATTAAAAACAACCAGGCCGATATAATGATCAGCCAGGAGCACACTAGAGCGGTTTTATTCCTGGGCGTCATAACCTGTTATATCCTCTTGCCGTAAGAACACCGTTATCCTGCCGGATCAGCTCAACTGGCGGGCTTGCGCAAACCGGTGTCCGGGCGGAAGCCGCCCGGCCCCCGGCCGCCGCGGCGGATTTAATTTTTTTCGGGAAAAACGCCGAGTTTTTGTTATTATAGCTAAATTAGACGGAGGCGCAGTCTTTCTGAAATTGCAGCCGGGATATAAGGAAGGTTCATTGTAAGGACCGCCACCCGGGCAAGCGCAGGGCAGCTTAATATCCGCCGCGCGTTTCCGGCCGGCTAACGGCATAACCCGGGGCCGGTTTTGTTTCGGCCGGGTCTCTAAGTTGCGTAAAATATCTTCTCTGAATGACCGGCCAAAAAATGAAAACAAGTTCACGCGCGAACCGCGAGCCCGGGGTTGAAAAACGATCCCGGTTGCGCGCGCTCCTGCTGGGCGGCTCGGGCCTGCTGAGCGGCGCCGCCCGCGAAGCCTTCCTGGCCGCCGGGCATGAGGTGACCGTGCTTTCGCGCGGCACGGCGGAACTGCCGGCCCATCCCGGCCTGCGCCGCCTGCGCGCCGACCGTCATGACGGGGGAGCGCTGGGCGCGGCCCTGCGGGGGCAGCGCTTCGACTTTACCGCCGACTTCCTGGCCTATGACGCCGCCGATATAGAGCGGCTGCTGGCCGCGCCAGGCTTCGTGCCGGGCCGGCTGGTTATGATCTCGAGCGGCCAGGTTTACCTGGTAGGCGAAGGGGCGCGCCCGCCCTACAGGGAAGCGGACGCCGCGCTGCCGGCCGTGCGCGAGCCCGCGCCCGGCACCAGGGACTGGCGCGAGTGGGCCTACGGCATGGGCAAGCGGGCCGCCGAGGCGGCGCTCGCGCGCGGCTTCGCGGCCCGCGGCGTCCCGTCACTGGCCCTGCGGCTGCCGGTGGTGCAGGGAGAGGCCGACGGGCAGGCTTCGCGGCGGCTCTGGGCCTGGCTGGAGCGTATGCGGGACGGCGGCCCGGTGCTGCTCCCCGACGGGGGAACGCAGCAGGTCCGCTTCATTTACGCCGGAGATGTGGCCGCCGCCCTGTTGCGCCTGGCCGTCATGCCGGAGTGGCCGGCCGCGCCGGCCCTCAACCTGGCTCAGCCCGGCGAGAACACGCTGAAGGAATTTCTGGAACTTGCGGCCGCCGGCGCCGGGCTGCATCCGCGCTTTGTTCCCGTGCCGGCGGCGGCGCTGGAGGCCGCGGGCCTGGCCGAGACCTGCGCGCCCTACTGGGGGCGCTGGTGCTCGCGCCCCGACCCTTCAGCTGGCTTCGCGGCGCTGGGCCTGCGCACCAGGGGCCCGGCAGAATACCTGCCGGCGGTGGTGCGGGCGCACCTGCAGGCTCTGCCCGCTCTTTCCCACCCGGGTTATGCGCTCCGCGCGCAGGAACTGGCCCTGGCCGCCCGCCTGCCCGGCGGCGTTGACTGACGCTCCTGCGCCGGGCCGCTCACAAAATTCGTGTCCCCGTCTGTCCGGCGGCGTCCGGAACTTAAAACAGGAACAGCAGCGTCTTTTCTGTGATGCGGATCTATGTCCTTCCTTCCCGGCTGGTCTGCCTGATCTTTGCCGTATTGCCGGCAGCTGTCGCCCCGGGCGGCCGCCACGGCATATTTTTCAAAAAAACCGCCAACTTTTTGTTATCATACCTTTCAGCCGCCGCCCCTGCCGCGGCGAGGAGGGCCATATGGACATAAAAGAGAAGATAGAAGGGATTTTTCCCGCGGAAGACGGAGTTCCCGCCGAAGCGCGCATAGCGCCGCTGGAGCAGAAAGATTACCTGGCCAACGGCCGCATAAAGGCCTGGGCCGGCCCCCGCCAGGAGGTGTTCTCCCCGGTCTGCCTGCAGGGGAAAAAGGGGCCGGCGCGCGTGCGCCTGGGTTCCTACCCGCTGATGACCGAGAAGGAGGCGCTCGAGGCGCTGGACGCGGCGGCCAGGGCTTACGATGAGGGGCGCGGCCTGTGGCCCACCCTCGGCGTGGAGGCCCGCATAGCCCACATGGAGGAGTTCGTGTGGCGCATGAAGGAGCGCCGCGCCGAAGTGGTGAAGCTGCTGATGTGGGAGATAGGCAAGTCGGCCGACGATTCCGCCAAGGAGTTCGACCGTACGGTGGAATACATCGCCGACACCATAAGCGCCCTCAAGGACCTGGACCGGAGCTCGTCGCGGCTGTCGGTAACGCAGGGCATCATAGCGCAGATAAAGCGCGCGCCGCTGGGCGTGGTGCTGTGCATGGGGCCGTACAATTACCCGCTCAACGAGACCTTTACCACCCTCATCCCGGCCATCCTGATGGGCAACACCGTGGTGTTCAAGCCGCCCAAATACGGCGTGCTGCTGCACCGGCCCCTGCTGGAGGCTTTCCGCGATTCGTTCCCCAAGGGCGTGGTGAACACCCTGTACGGCGAGGGCCGCAAGATCATCGGGCCCATCATGAAGACCGGCAAGGTCAACGTGCTGGCCTTCATCGGCTCGAGCAAGGTGGCCGACCTGCTCAAGCAGCAGCACCCGGCGCCGCACCGCCTGCGCAGCGTGCTGGGCCTGGACGCCAAGAACGCCGGGATAATCCTGCCCGACGCCGACATAGACCTGGCGGTGGCGGAAACCCTTACCGGCGCCCTGTCCTACAACGGCCAGCGCTGCACCGCGCTCAAGATCCTGTTCGTGCACCGCTCGGTGCAGAGCGAGTTCCTGGAGAAACTGGTGACCGGCATAGAAGGCCTGAAGCTCGGCATGCCCTGGGAGCCCAAGGTGAAGATCACCCCGCTGCCCGAGGCCGAGAAGCCCGCCTACCTGGCCGAGGTGCTGGCCGACGCCAAAAAGCACGGCGCCAAGGTGATAAACGAGGGCGGCGGCCAGGCGAGCGCCAGCTTCGTCTATCCCGCCGTGGTCTACCCCGTCAGCGAGAAGATGCGGCTGTGGCGCGAGGAGCAGTTCGGCCCCGTGATCCCGGTGGTGCCGTTCACGGACGTTAAGGAGCCGCTGAAGTACGTGGTGGATTCCGACTTCGGCCAGCAGGTGAGCGTGTTCGGGCGCGACATCGGGAAGATCGCCCCCATGCTCGACGTCCTGGTCAACCAGGTCTGCCGCGTCAACGTGAACAGCCAGTGCCAGCGCGGCCCCGACGTGTTCCCGTTCACCGGCCGCAAGGATTCCGCCGAGGGCACGTTGTCGGTGTCCGACGCGCTGCGCTGCTTCTCCATCCGCTCGCTGGTGGCGGCCAAGGAGTCGGACGCCAACAAGCGGCTCATCCGCGGCATCCTGCGCGGCCGCAAGTCCAGGTTCCTGTCCACGGACTTCATCCTGTAAGCGGCGGGGAGGAAAAAGAGGGGCCCGGGCGTAAACCCGGGCCCTTCCGTTTTCCCTGCGTGAACGGGCAGCCTGTCACGGTTCAATTTATTATTTGGTCCGGGTCCGGTCTGGCCCTCGGGTTCGCCGGCTGATCATACGGCAGCCTGCTTTTTTCGTCCCATCCCGTGCTTACTTGACAGGTCAATGGGCCTGGGGTATAATCTTGATATGAGGCTTCTGCTGGCACTGGCTCTGACGCTGTTCCACCTCGACATATATGCCGGGGTAAAGACCGTTTACGGTGAAGACGGGCGCGTAGATTTCTGGCAGGTCAGCGACAAGGTGCAGCGCCGCGTAATGCCTTCCGCGGTATCTATCTTCAATTCGACCGGGACGCTGGCCTGCGAAGGCGCGGAGTGTTTCTTCCGCGGCCCCGCTTTCTCTCACGAGAACAGGGCCATGTGCCCGGGGGAAAGGTTCTTCGACCAGCCCAGCGGCGCCGTGTGTTCGGGGACCCTGGTAGGGCCGGACCTGGTGCTTACGGCCGGGCATTGCCTGGAGCCGAAAGACGGCCAGCCGCCGCCCTGCCGGAGCACGCGCTTCGTGTTCGGCTACAATGTCCCCCGGGAGGGCGTCTACCCGCAGAAAGTGCCCGCGGCCGAAGTGTATTCCTGCAAGGCGGTTGTGCTTTACGCGCTGGAGAAAGGCGACGATTATGCGCTGGTGCGGCTGAATCGCAAGGTTTCCGGCCACCAGCCGGCGCAGGTGGACTACAGGCTGCCCGCAGCCGGCGCTGCCATCTTCTCCGTGGCGGGGCCCTACGGCCTGCCGCTGAAAGTGCTGGCCGGCGCCAGGGTGCGCAAGGCGTTCGCCGACGCGCCGCAGATGTTCATCACGGACCTGGACGCCTCGGGCGGAGTTTCAGGGGGCGGGGTGTTCGACGCCGTCACCGGGAAAATGGTGGGCATACACGTGGCCAGCTACGACACCGACAGCGAGGTAGTGCCGCTGCCGGCGAACCACGGCCTTCCGCCCGGAGACAGGCGGGTGCTCAAGGGCAAGTGCCGGACCGTCAAGCGCTACACGCAGGACGCGGGGGACGGGAAAAAGACCGTAGCCATCGCCTCGGTGCGCAAACTGCCGGCTTTTCTGCGCCCCGCCGTTAAAGAGGCGGTGAAGAGCCTGCCCCCGGTCGAAGCGCCCAAGCCCCTTCCTTCCGGCATGGCCGAGCAGATCAATTCCGCCTTCGGGCGCTGATAGCTGTTTGACTTGATATTGACAAGCGGTGTTTCGAAGCCGCCGGGAAAGCCCGGCGGTTTTATTTTGGGCCGGCCATGGCGGCCTGTCGATATTGTCTCATTTGCTAGAATGGCTGTATCGGTAACGGGCGTATACAGTCATTTAATCAAGCGTCCCTAAGGAGCAGCGTAACCTATGACGGAAGGCAAAACAACCTGGAAATTTTCTTCTACGTTCTGGTCCGCTAATATTATCGAGCTCTTCGAGCGGGCGGCTTATTACGGCTGCTTCATCTTCCTTACCGTCTACCTGACCAACCGCATCGGCTTCACGGACAAGGAGACGGGCGTCATCACCGGCGTGTTCTCCTTCCTGCTCTACCTCATGCCCACTTTCATGGGCACGCTCGCAGACAGGATAGGTTTCCGCAAGGCGCTGTGCGCGGCGTTCCTGCTGCTGGCCTTCGGCTACGCCCTGCTGGGCCTGGTGCCGGCCAAGCTGACGGCGGTCATCGCCCTGCTGTTCATCATCAGCGGCGCGGCCATAGTCAAGCCCGTGGTCTCCGGCACGGTGGCCAAGTGCTCCGACGAACTCAACCGGGCGCGCGCCTTCTCGCTGTTCTATTGGGCCGTGAATATCGGCGCCTTCGCGGGCAAAAGCGTGGTGGACCCCATCCGGCAGGCCTTCGCCGGCGCGGGGGATTCCGGCCTGCTGGCGGCGCTGAAAACGCTGATCGGAAACCCGACCGGCCTCGGCTGGGAGCTGCAGTTCGTCAACCTCTATTCTTCCTGCATGGCGCTGACGGCTTTCCTGCTTACTTTCTTCTTTTACCGGGAGGTGGCGCCCGCCGCGGGAACCGCCGGAGCCCCGAAAAAGACCGTGCGGGAACTGGCGCGGGGCATGGCCAAAGCCGTTACCAACTGGCGCTTCGCCTGCCTTATCGTGATCACCGGCTTCTTCTGGGCCATACAGGGCCAGCTCTACGCCACCATGCCCAAGTACCTCTTCCGCATGGTAGGGCTCGCGTCCAAGCCGGGCTGGGTGGCCAACGTGAACCCGTTCGTGGTGGTGCTGTGCGTGATCCCGATCACGCACATGGTGCGCAACTGGCGGTCCGTGAACTCCATCGCCGTTTCTTTCCTCATCATTCCTTTCTCAGCTTTTGCGGTCACGCTGGCCCCGCTGCTCGGCACGCAGGAAGTGTCCCTGGGCTTCACCACCATGAACCCCGTGATCCTGATGATGATGATCGGCATCGCTTTCCAGGGCCTGGCCGAATGCTTCCTTTCGCCGAAGTACCTGGAGTTCGCGTCGAAGCAGGCGCCCCCCGGCGAGACGGGCCTCTACATGGGCTACGCCCATCTCAATTCGGCCTTCGGCTGGCTGTTCGGCTTCATCCTCTCCGGGATCCTGCTGGACAAGTGGTGCCCCGACCCGGCCAAGCTGCCGCCGGACCTGACCGAGGCGGCCAGGGCCGCCGTCTACGCCCACGCCCACTACATCTGGTACGTGTTCACCGGCATCGGCATACTGGGCTTCTTGCTGCTGATGGTCTTCCGCGCCGTCACCGACGCGATAGACAGGAAGCAGGCTCAGGGACGCTTGCTTAAATGACTATTTATTAACAAGCCGTACGCCGCCGGCCGGCTGCGCGGGCGGCCGTCAGGGCGCATAGCGCTTGAGACGGCAGGCCCGCTGCTGCGCCCGGGATTTTGATATATTATTCTCCGGCAGGTTCAAAGAAATATTTTTGTGTTTCACCACGGGCCGCCCGGGCGATCGGCTGGCTGCTGGCCGCCTGGCTGGGCGCGACAGGCTGGGTGTATTACCACGGGCACGACTGGACGGCGCTGTGGCAAATGTGGCGCTACTGGCCCACCCTTATCCCGAATTTTTCCGCCGCCCGGGCCTGGATCATCCTGTGCGACCTGGCCCTGCTGGCGGCGCTGCTCTGGCTGACGCTGCTGGGCCGCGGCGCCGGCGCCGCGCTGCTGGCATACGCCGGGCTGGCTACCGGGGAAAAGCCGGGGCAGTTCGCTTTGAGCCTGGCGGCGGGCTGGGGCGCCATGGCCCTGGCCATGTTCGGGCTGGGCGCGCTGGGCGCGTGGAACAGGCCGTTAGTGTTCGCGCTGCTGGGCGCCGGCACGGCCGCCCTGGCCTTTGGGCAATACCGCGGCTGGCGCGCCGCGGCCGCGGCGCCGCCCAAGGCGTCCCCCGCCGGGGCGCGGCCGCTGTTCTCCTGGAATAAAGCGTGGCTTTTAATCTTCGCCTGTTTCGCCGCGCTGAACCTGCTGTGCGCCTTCGTCCCCGAAATATTCTACGACGCGCTGGTCTACCATTTAGCTCTGCCGGACCTGTACTGGAAACACGGCGGCCTTATGGCTACGCCGTGGAACCTTTACGCCGGGCTGCCGCAGCTGGTGGAATGCCTCTACGCCTTGGCCCTGCCGGTGGGCGGCGACGGGCTGGCGCGCCTGCTGCACTGGGCCTTCGGCCTGGGCGCGGCGCTGCTTACTTTCGCGATGGCGCGCCGTTATGTAAGCCTGGGCGCCGCTTACCTGGCCGCGCTGCTGTTTTACAGCATCCCGCTGGTGGGCGTGCTGTCCGGCCAGTCTATGACGGACCTGGGCTGGGTGTTTTTCCAGCTGGCCGGGCTGTACGCGCTGTGCATACGCCTGGAAGCCCCGGATAATTCGCGGAACTGGACGCTGCTGGCCGGAATGCTATGCGGTTGCGCCATGGGCAGCCGCTACCAGGCCTGGCTGCCGTCCCTGCTGGCCGGCGCGGCGCTGGCCCGGGCGCTGCCCGCCGGCGGCAAAGGCGGCCGCCGGGAAGCGCTGCTGCTCGCCGCGGCCGCCCTGGCGGCGGCGGCGCCGTGGCTGGTAAAGAACGCGGTCTTCTATCACAATCCAGTTTACCCGTTCCTGCACGAGTATTTTTCGGCGGGGCCCGCCCCGCGCTGGCGGGACCTGCTGGCCGACGGCGGGGGCCGGGACCCGGGGCTGTTGCTTTCCAGCTGGGCCGGCCTGCGCTCCTGGCTGCTGTACTTCTGGGACTACTCTTTCGGGGCCAATGACCTGGGGCCGGCGCTCCTGCTGGCGTTTCCCGCGCTGTTGCTGCGCAAACATCTTAAACAGCCGCTGCTTTTTCTGCGGGAAGTTTTCTTGCTGGTCTGGTTCACGCAGAGTTTTTTCAGCGGCCTGGCCCGTTTCCTGCTGCCCTGCTTTCCGCTGGCCTTCATACTCTTTGCCGCGGCGGCGGAAAATTACCTGGACCGCAGGGTGAGAAACGCGCTCAACGCCGGCCTGCTTTTTGTTTTTTGTTCCAACTTCATGCTGCAGGTCTATATCTTCAAAGCTTACGGGGCCGACAACGCGGTGCTGGGGCTGGAAACGGCGGCCGAATATCTTAAGACCGCGCATAAGACTTATCCCCGGCCGCCTTATGTCGCGCTGGAATACATCAATAATACCCTGCCGCAGGACGCGCGCGTGCTGTTCGTGGGCGAGGCGCGCGGCTTTTACTGCCGGCGCGATTACCTGGCCGGCGCGGTCTTTAACGAGCCGCCGCTGCGCGAGTGGCTGCGCGGCGCCGCCGGCGCCGAAGAACTGCTGGCCCGTTTCCGCGCGGAGCGCATAACGCATGTGCTGATAAATCACAATGAGCTGGAAGCCTGGCGGCGCGCCTACCCCGCGGCCATGGCGCTGGACAGCAGGGCCGCGGCGGTCTTCGATGAATTCACACGGCGCTTTCTGCGTTTGAAGTTCGAAAGCAAAACCGCCCCGGCCGGCAGCATAATTTCCTGGACCCAGGTTTACGAAGTAGCCCTGTAAAAGGGCAAGGCGCCGCGGGCTTTCCGGCCGCCTGTGCCGGCAGCGGGGCGCCGTTGCGGCCTTCCGCCGCTGCTTTATATACATTTTCAAGTGAAAATAAGGATTTTCATATGAAAATAATTTATCCTCATTAATACAGGGGCCCTGCCAGGCGGGGGGCTACCTCCTATGAAAATGCCGGGTTTCGGCTTACCGGGGGCGCTGGCATATAAATTGCTCTGTGAAGGTTGCCGGGGTCACCGGATCCCGGTAAGGCAAAGCGTGGTACGGGGCAATATTCGTTCTGCGCTGCACAGCAGTAAGGAGAAAAATACATGGAAGCTAATGAAAAAGGGGTTTCGCGGCGCGACGCGCTCAGGCGGATGGCGAAAGTTACGATGGGCATCGGCATGGGCCTGCAGCTCGTAGGATCTTTTGTGCCGTCGGGGCACGCGGCGGTGACCGCGGCGCAGGGCGCCAGATTCAGTACAATAGGGCAGGTGTCCTCTCCCGCCATAGGCGTGGCGACGGCCGGCGCTGTGAACAGCGTCACCAGGGAGGGCTGCTATACGAACGGCGCCGGTTACAGCAATAACGGCTACCAGCCGTACAGCAAATACGTTAACTGCAATCCGTAAGCTGAACCTCGTTGCGCCGCGGCGGCCGCAGCGCCGCCGCGGCGCGGCGCAACCGGGGGAGACAAGACGAAGAAAAACACAATATGCCCAACATCCTGCTCACACAAAAATGCGTCCGTTCCTGTCCTTACTGTTTCGCCAAGAAACAGATGAACGACGGCGACAGCGGTGAAATAATAAAGTGGGAAGACATGGTTTACCTGGCGGACCTGTTCTCCCGGGGCGGCTGCCGCGAAATGCGGTTCCTGGGCGGCGAGCCCACGCTGCACCCGGCTTTCGCCGACTTTCTCGCCTATTCCCTGACGCGCGGTTTTTCCGTAACGGTCTTCAGCAGCGGCATCATGTCGGACAAGGTCAAAGAAGATCTGCGGCGGGTCTATAAGACCGTGCCGCAGGCCGACAAGAACGTTTCCTTTCTCTGCAACCTCAACGACCCCGAGCTGTCCCCGCCCGCCGAAAACAAGCGCGTCGAGGAATTCCTGGAAGAATTCGGGGCCTGGGTGATGCCCGGCTTCAATATCTACCGGAAGGACTTCAGCCTGGATTTCCTGTTCCGCTATATCAACCGCTACGGCCTGCGGCGCTCCATCCGGCTGGGCCTGACGCACCCGATCCTGGGCGAGAGCAATTCCTTTATAGCCATTCCCGAGATGCAGGGCATAGTGGACCGGCTGCTGGGCTACCTGCCGCAGTTCAACCAGCAGGACGTGGTGCCCGGGCTCGACTGCGGCTTCCCGATGTGCCTTTTCAGCGACAGCCAGCTGGGGCAGCTGTATAAAGCCACCAAGGGTTCCCAGAGATTTACCTGCGGTGTGCCGCTGGATATCGGGCCGGACATGACGGCCTGGGGCTGCTTCCCGCTGTCGGCCACGCACCGCAAATCCGTGTACGAATTCGACGATTATAACCAGATGACGGAATACTTTACGACTTTCGCGCAGGACATCAGAAAAGAGGCCGGCGGCATCTACGAGAAATGCGACGCCTGTACCTGGCGGAAAAAAGGCATGTGCGACGGCGGCTGCGCGGCGCATATGCTGCGCGAAATAGCCAAGGAGGGCGGCGTGCGCGCTTTCAAAATATGACAACAGCGACAAAACGTGTTTTCGTGGTTCCCTTCAATGAAGCCGTGCTGGGTAAAACGGGTTCGCACCCGGTGGCCGTGCGCACCAACGATCCCGGCGAGATAAGCCGCATAGCCGCTTCGGTCAGCGCCGACAGGCTGCATTGCATCGAGGTCAGCTCCGACAGCCTGGCCGGGCTGGACTTCAAGAAAGAATGGCTGGCGCTGCCGCTGGTGTTCCGCTTGAAACGCGCCGGGCGGCTGCTGGACAGCATTCCCGCGCTCGAAACCCTGCGCGGCGCCGCGGCCCGCTTCTATTTCCCGGCCACGCCTGAAAATATCACGGCGGCGCGCGTGCTGTCCTCGCTGATGGTGAAGACGGGGCTGCTGCTGGACGGCGAAGGCGCCGACTGGGACGCCCTGGAAGACCTGGTGGTCTACGATTCCTGCGGCAAAGTGCCGCACTCCTCCGTGGAGCCTTTCCGCTACGTGTACGCCGAGTATAAGAACCGGCAGGCGGATTATAACGAGCTGTACCTGGAAAAAGAGGGCACCTTCTACCATTGCGACGCGCAGGGCAATGTGGCCCTTTCCGGCGCCGCGCTGGCCGGCGGCGACTTTATAGGCACGCTGGACAAAGCCGACGCCATAGACTTCTCCGCCTGCAGCCTGGCCGCCAGGGAAAAGCGCCGCGCCCCGCTGCTGAAATTCGAAGGCTGCGCGGTGTGCCCCGGCTGGCTGGCCTGCGGTTACCGCAACAGCGCCAAACCCGAAACCTGCGGCATGAAGCCGTTCATGACCGCGCTGCTGGACGCCGCCGAACAGGTGAATAAAAATGCCGACCATAATATTTAAAGCTACCGAACGCTGCAACGCGAACTGCGCCTACTGCGACGTGGTGCGCAAGAAATGCGTGCCGGACATGTCCATGGACATGCTGCGGCTGGTCTTCTCCCGGGCGGACGCGTTCCTGAAAGAAAGGCCCGCCGAGCATATCAACCTGACCTGGCACGGCGGGGAAGTGATGATGCTGGGGGCCGATTACCTGAACGCGGCGGCGCGGCTGCAGGCCGAGTGCTGCCCGTCCACCAAAGACCGGATCTTCCATTCGGTGCAGTCCAACCTTACGCTGCTCGACGCCGGGCTGGTGGCCGCGCTGCGCAACCTGGGCATCAATAACGTCGGGACCAGCTACGACCCGCAGGACAATGTGCGCGGGTTCGGCAGCAGTCGGGATTCCGACAGCTACAATAAGCGCTTCTTCAGGGGCGTATCCCTGCTAGAGGAGAACGGCATGCAGTGGGGGCTTATCTACGTGGTCACCAAAAAGTCGCTGGCGGTGCCCGGCGAGTTGTTCCATTTTTTGACCAATATGACCAACGCCCTGATGATAAATCCCATCCTCACGCACGGCGGCGACGAGCTGGGCCTGGGCATAACGGCCGCGGAATACGCCGATTTCCTGGGCGAGATGTTCAAACTGTGGTGGCCGGCCCGGGACCGGTACGGCATGGTGCGGCCCTTCTCGGAATATTACGGCTACTATACGCGGCGCGAGACCGGGCTGGTCTGCACCCGCGGCGGCCAGTGCGGCAACAACCACATGTACATCGGCCCGCAGGGCCAGCTTTCGCATTGCAGCTGCTCCGCCGACTGGAGCCTGGTGGATTACGGCAATATCGCGGATACCACCATCGGCGAAGTTTTCGGCCGGCAGAAGCGCAAAGACTGGGCGGAGCGCGGCGCGGTGCTGGAGGCAGGGGACTGCAAGGACTGCCGCTTCTGGGGCATCTGCCACGGCGGCTGCCCGATGGATTCGCTGGCCGTGCACGGCGACCTGCGCCACAAGAGCGAGTGGTGCGACGGCACGAAACTGTTCCTGACCAAGTATTTCGAGCCGATAACAGGCTTACATTATGAAGGGGGCTCCGGCCATGGCAACTGAACCGCAGTGGATAGATCCTACCGGCGGGCTGGGCGACGTGCTGCTGCTGTCGGGCGTGCTCAAGCTGGTCCACGACAGGACGGGCAAGAAATACAACATGATCCGGCGCACTTCTTTCACCGAAATGCTGGCCGGGCATCCGGCCATAGACCGCATAGATTATTTGCCGGCTGGCGCCCCGGTGATGCCGGTGAAATACGGGCTCAGCGAAGAAGTGCAGACCGGCGGCACCCGGGCTTTCCAGATGCTGGCCAAGATGTTCGGCCTGGAGCTGCCGGCGCCGGAAACTTTATACCTGCCGATGGACGGGGTTTCGGATACGCTGCTGGCGGACATGATCCCGTGGCGGGAGAAGAACGTGGCCATAGTGCCGGACAGCACGGCGCCGAAAAAAATGATGCCGGCGGCCAAATGGGAAAAGGTGGCCAAAGCGCTGGCCGACAGCGGGGCGCTGGTGGTGCAGTTCGGCAAGAAAGGGTCCGAAAAGATCAAGTACTCCTATTCGCTGGCCGGCGTGACCACGCCCAAAGAAGCGATACTGCTGCTCAAGCGCATGGACCTGCTGATAACGCCCGACAGTTTCCTGATGCACGCCGCGCACATGACCGGCACGCCGGCCATTTCCCTGTGGGGCCCCACCGAAGCCGACATCTACGGCTACCCGGACCAGCAGCGGCTGGTAGTTCCCTGCCAGCACGGCCCCGGGAAATGCCGGGTGGCCGACTTTTTCGGCAAATGCTCGGCGCCGGCGCACTGCATGGACAAGATAGACACGGACGAGATAGTGGCGCGCGCGCTGAAGCTGCTGGGCGGGCAGGGCGGCCGCGGGGGGAAAAAATGAGCCTGAAGCCGTATGTTTTCCTGATGTGGCTGGCGCTGCTGCCGGCGCCGGCAGGCGCGGCGGTGCCCGAGGGCCAGCCGGCGCCGCGCGTGAGCATGCAGCTGCTTAAAGACGGCGCCGTTACCGATTTCCCCGGCTGGGCGGCGTACCGGGGCAAGGTGGTTGTGCTGGAACTGTGGGGCACCTGGTGCGCCCCTTGCGTGGTCTCCATTCCGCATTTTAACGGCTTGCAGAAAGCGCTGCAGGGTAAACCTGTGGAATTTATTTCCGTCACCGACGAGAGCGCGGCCCGCGTGGGGAAGTTCCTGGAGCAGCATCCGATGGCGGGCACCGTGGCCGTGGGCGGCGGGGAAGCCATCAGCGCTTTCGGCACGGGCCTGTTCCCGCAGACGGTGATAATAAGCAAAACCGGGACCGTGCTGCGCTATACCCAGCCCGAAGAACTTTCTGAGAAAGCCCTGGCCCGGCTGCTGGCTACCGGCTCAGCCGCCGGCATCAGGCGCATACTTCCCGACGTCGCTCCCGCGAAAAAGACGGCGCGCAGGACGCTGTTCGAGGTGCGCATAGACAGCATGTCCTGCGACGAGCCCGACAGTTTCGAGACCCAGGCCGGCCCCGCGGGCGTGACGCTGACCTGCAGCGGGGACCTGCGCCACGCGCTGTCGCAGGCTTACGGGATAAAGGAAAATAATATAGAGATCTCGTCCGCGCTGCCGCGGCAGAGCTTCAGCCTCACCGCGCGGTATCCGCAGGCTTCTGAGAAAATGTTCCGGTCTTTGCTGCGGCAGGCCGTAAAGACCGCTTACGGCGCAGAAGTGCGCGGCGTGAAAAAAGAAAAACAGGTGCTGCTGCTCCGTTATGACAAAGAGACGCCGCACAGCGGCCTGCAGCCGGCCAAAGATAGCCGCGCCTCCGTAAGCGGCAGCAACCAGTCCGTCCGCGCGCAAGGCGCCCGGATGGACCAGATCGCGGGGATGCTTGAAAATATCTGCCGCCTGCCGGTACTGGACGAAACAGGGCTGGCCGGCGGCTACGATATAGACATTGAATGGGAGCCGGCAACCCCGGAGGCGCTGGGCGCCGTTCTTAAAGAAAAGCTCGGCCTGACGCTGGTCCCCGCCAGCCGCGGGCTGGAGACGCTGGAAGTCTACCCGGCCGGGGGAGAATCAGGTTCCTAAAAAGCGCCGGCAGCCGCGCTGCGCAAAAATCCGCGCCAGGGTAAAAGGGGCTGAAACTTTCCCGATGCGCCACGTTAAGGATCTGCTGCCGGGAGCGGCAGGCCTCGCGATATGGCCGGGTATTTGAAATCCGGGACCGGGGGTGTCTTTTTTCTTTAAGTTTGGTAATATATACCTGTACGGCGCGGTGGCCAAGTGGTAAGGCGGAAGTCTGCAAAACTTCTATTCGCGGGTTCGATTCCCGCCCGCGCCTTTTTTCTTTTTCAAATTAATCTGGAGGATGGGGAGGAACCCCCTTAACACGCCTATGCACCTCAGCAGATTAGCACTGTCCCTCGGCCAGTCGGCCACGCTCAAACTAAATGAATTAGCCAATAACCTCAAAGCTGAGGGCAAGCCCGTAGTGCACCTGGGCGGCGGCGAACCCGAAGAGAAAATACCCGCCGGCGCCTTCGAAGAAAGCCGCAAAATGCTGGACGCGGGCTTTGTGCGCTATACGCCCGTTTCCGGCACCGCGCCGCTTAAAAAAGAGATCGTGGCCTATACCGAGCGGTATTACGGCGTGAAGCCCGGCCCCAAAAACATAGTGGTAGCTTCCGGCGCCAAGCAGGCTATTTATAATTTCCTTATTTCGGTGCTGGACCCCGGCGACCAGGTGATCTTCCCCGCGCCTTACTGGGTGAGCTACCCGGAGATGGTGCGCCTGGCCCACGGCACGCCCGTGGTGGTGCGGCCCGCCGCCGGCCGGCTCCAGGTGGACGTGGCCGACATAGAGGCCCGCATAACCGCCAATACCAGGGCCATCCTGCTCAACAGCCCCAATAACCCTTCCGGCCAGGTCTATTCCGAAGAATTCATCCGCGGCATGGTGGAGCTGTGCGAGCGGCGCAATGTCTACCTGCTGATGGACGATATCTACAACCAGCTGGTGTTCGACGGGCTCAAGGCGCCGTCGGCGTTTAACTTCTCAAAGAAGCCGCTCAACGAGAGCCTGATCGTTTCCGTCAACGGCGTTTCCAAGACCTTTTCGATGACCGGCTTCCGCATAGGCTGGAGCGTGGCCAACGAGGCGCTGACGCAGGCCATGATCAAGGTGCAGGCGCAGGTTTCCTCCTGCCCGTCGGCGCTCAGCCAGACGGCGGCGGCGGGCGCGCTGCGCGGCGGCGGGGATTTTGTGGGCACGCTGCGCGCCGGGCTTGAGAAGAAGCGCGACGTGATGGTGGCCGAGCTGTCGAAATTCAAAAAGGTGAAGCTGCACAAGCCGCAGGGCACTTTCTACAGCTTCCCGGATTTCAGCGCCTATGAGCCGGATTCGACCAAGCTCTCCAATCTGCTGCTGGATAAAGCCATGGTGGTCACCGTGCCCGGCGTGGAATTCGGCCTGGAAGGCCATCTGCGCCTGAGCTACTGCGGCGCCGAGAAGGATATTGTCGAGGGCGTGAGCCGCATACGCAAGATCTTAGATTAACTATAAAGCGAGGTCATTATGCCTGAACTCAAGGAGAAACCCGTGAACGCCGAACTGACGACTTCAAAGACCCTGTTCAAAAACCTCAGCGCGCCGGAGCTTTACGAGCGCGCGGTAACCCGCAAGGAAGCCGAGATCGCCGCCGGAGGCGCGCTGTGCGCCCGCACCGGCAAGCACACCGCGCGCAGCGCGCAGGACAAGTTCATCGTGAAGGAACCCTCCAGCGAAAAGAATATCTGGTGGGGCGACCAGAACGTGGCCACCGACGAAGCCACCTTCGACAAGCTGCTGGGCAAGGTGCAGAATTACCTGGCCGACAAGGAAGTTTACCAGCGCGATTGCTACGCCGGCTCCGACCCCGCCAACCGCCTGAACGTGCGGGTCTACACCGAACTGGCCTGGCACAGCCTGTTCGCCGGGCACATGTTCATCGACCCGCCCGCCGCCGACCTGCCCGGCTTCAAGGCCGGTTTCACCGTGTTCTGCGTGCCCGGTTTCAACGCTCTGCCCCAGGTGGACGGCACCCGCGGCAGCGCTTTCATAATGCTGAATTTCAAGCGCAAGATAGTGCTGATAGGCGGCACCGCTTACGCCGGAGAGATCAAGAAGTCCATTTTCAGCGTGATGAACTACCTGCTGCCGCTCAAGAGCGTGATGCCGATGCACTGTTCGGCCAACGTGGGCAAGCAGAACGATACGGCCATCTTCTTCGGCCTCAGCGGCACCGGCAAGACCACGCTTTCCTCGGACCCGCTGCGCCGCCTGATAGGCGACGACGAGCACGGCTGGAGCGACAACGGCGTGTTCAATTTCGAAGGCGGCTGCTACGCCAAGGTGATCAACCTCAGCGCCGAGGCCGAGCCGCAGATCTACGCGGCCACACGGCGCTTCGGCACCATACTGGAGAACGTGGTGTACGACAAGCATACCCGCGTGCTGGACTTGAACGACGGCTCGCTGACCGAGAACACCCGCGCGGCCTACCCGCTGGAATATATCGATAACGCTATAAAGGGCGCGGCCTTCCCGCACCCGAAGAACATAGTGATGCTCACCTACGACGCCTTCGGCGTGCTGCCGCCCATAGCGAAGCTTTCCTATGAGCAGGCGATGTATCACTTCATCAGCGGCTACACCGCCAAGGTGGCCAATACCGAAATGGGCATCAAGGAACCCAAGGCGACCTTCAGCACCTGCTTCGGCGCGCCGTTCATGAGCCACCACCCGTCGGTCTACGCCGAGCTGCTGGAAAAGAAGATGCGCGCCAACAAGGCCGACTGCTGGCTGATCAATACCGGCCTGTGCGGCGGGCCCTACGGCGTGGGCAAGCGCATGAGCATAAAGCACACGCGCGCGCTGCTCAACGCCGCGCTGGACGGCGCGCTGGCGAAAGTTGCGTTCACGAAAGACCCGGTGTTCGGCTTCGAGATCCCGACCGAATGTCCCGGTGTGCCCGCCGAGGTGCTCAACCCGCGCCAGGCCTGGGCGGACAAGGCGCTGTACGACGCCAAGTGCAAAGAGCTGGCCGGGCTGTTCGCGGCCAACTTCAAGAAGTTCAATGTCACCAGCCCGGCCATAGCCGGCGCCGGTCCGAAGCTTTGAAGCTTCGGGCTGTAAGGAAAGGGCCGGCTCTGCCGGCCCTTTTCATTTGCTGCCGCTAACCCAGGAAGAAAAATTGATATTATAGGGCTATGCATATACTCATCAATATTATCCTGAGCGCGATAGCGGTTTTTGTCACGGCGAAATTGCTGCCGGGCGTTAAGCTGCAAGGTTTCGGCGCCGCGCTGGTGGTGGCGGTGGTGCTGGGCGCGGTCAACGCCGTGCTGCGGCCAGTCCTGCTGATCCTGACGCTGCCCATAAATATCCTCACGCTGGGCCTCTTCACTTTCGTCATTATAGGCGGGCTGGTGCTGCTGGTGAGCTGGCTGGTGCCGGGCTTCAAGGTGGAAAGTTTCTGGTGGGCGCTGGTGTTCGCCCTGGTGCTGTGGCTGGTCAACGGCGTGCTTTCTATCTTTAAATAACTGAACGGTTAAAGGGTTATATGAAAAAATATATATTAGCCTTGTGCGCCGCGCTGCTGCCGGGCTGCGCTACGGTGCCTAAAGATCTGCGGCCGGTGGACGGTTTCGACCTGGGCCGCTACCTGGGCGTATGGCACGAAGTGGCCAGGCTGGACCATACCTTCGAGCGCGGGCTGACCAAAGTGACCGCCGAGTATTCGCTGCGCGCCGACGGCGGCGTTAAAGTGTTGAACAAGGGTTTCGACCAGCGGAAAAATAAATGGAAAGAGGTCGAGGGCCGCGCTTATTTCACCGGCGAGAAAACCACCGGCAGCCTCAGGGTGAGTTTCTTCAGGCCTTTTTACGGCGGCTACAATATCATCGAGCTGGATAAAGAAGGTTACCAGTATGCGCTGGTGGCCGGCCCAAGCAAGTCTTACCTCTGGATCCTGGCACGCAGTCCCGAACTGCCTCCGGCCACGCTCGAAATGCTGCTGGCCAAAGCCAGGGGGCTGGGTTTCGCTACCGATAAACTGATCTTCCTGAAATAGCCGCCCGGCAAAGGCCGGAACAAATAAAAAAGCGGGCCCCGTAAAGGAGCCCGCTTTTTTTATGTTTTAAGGAAACTCTTACTTCGCCGGGCCGGCCTTGTAAGGCACGGCCTGGTACTCCATCTGCGAATGGTAGATGTCGTAGTTGTGGCCGGTCACCGCGTCCACCAGGATCTGGCCCTTGGCGTCCACGTCGCCGTTGGCGAAAGCGGGCACAAGGATGTCGATGGCGCCCATGTTAACGGACATATGCCCTTCTTCGCGGTCGAAGATACGGGCCTTCACGAAAGTGGCGCCGTTCTTCTGCACATAAGCGGCTTTGAACTGGCCGGGCAGGTCGCCGGCTACGGAAAGTTCCAGGCTGCCGTTGTTCTTGCGCACCAGGAGCGTTCCCGCCAGGCAGAACCTGACCGGCATCTTTACTTCGTCGGCCAGTTCCATGGCCGGCCGGGTGAAGCAGGGACCGTTGGTCTGGGGCGGAGGGGGAGGCAGCGGTTCATTGTAGCTGACATTGAAGTAGACCAGCTCGCCGGAGGGCGGGTTGATGGCGCCCTTGGCGGTGACTTTCACTTCGCCGCCGGGCAGCAGGTTGCCGTTGGCGGAAACCGGCGCCACCAGCTTGATCTCGCCGAAGTACATCTCGTCGTAGAATTCGTAAACCATGCCGGATATGTATTTCAGCGCGCCGTTGACGAAAACATACTCGGCCTTGCCGCTGTTTATTTTCGGGCTGTCCGAAACCACGTTCAGCTTTATGCCGCCGTTGGACAGGCGCTCCAGGGATAATTTGGAGACGCAGAACTTGGCCGGCAGGCCGGAATCCAGCGCGGACCTGACATCGCCGGAAACTTCGAAGCAGAATTTGCCGTCGTTGACGCTGCGCTCCGTAGCCGCCGGCGAGGCGGGCACGGCCGGGGCGGCCGCCTGCGGCGCGCCGGCTTTCAAACCGTAATTGAGGGCGTCCTGCATGGCGCCGGCCGAAGCCGAACTGGCGGCCGCGGTAAGGATCAGCAGGGAAAGTATCTTATTCATTATTGTCTCCTGTAACTTGAACACTCCGGATGCTATAGCTAAACGATATAAAAAATTCCGGAGCGGCTTTAAGGTCCTAAAGACCCGCCGCTCCGGCTTATTAAGGCCCATGTGCCCATGGGCCTTAAAGGTATTGTTCAAAAAGTATCGAGTTTGTCGAACTCGGACACCACTTTCTTTTCCAGCAAATGGGCCATGTCCCGGCCGTAGGCGAAGGGGCCCTTGGGCCAGCCGAAAGCCAGCTTTACGGCGGTTTCTATGTCGTATTCGGAGGCCATTATTTCGCCGGCCAGCAGGTTGGCTTCTTCTATCACCGGGCGCATCAGTTCGGCGAAAACTTCTTCTTTGGCGATCTTTTTAAGCCCCAGGTATTTTACCAGGTTGGGCAGGATGGGGTTTTCACCCACTATGCGGCCTTCCTCGTAAATGTAAAAGCCTATGGTGGATTTGCGGCCCAGCTGGCCGTACTGCACCAGCCGCTGCTCGGTGGCGGACGGGGCCAGCCGCTCCGGAGAGCCCAGCGCCGCGAAAATGG
>DAOPZW010000002.1:0-47477 GCA_035353595.1 Elusimicrobiales bacterium
CCTGGACGAAGAGCAGCGGGACTATAACGGCGGTCTACCCGTCATCTATAACTTGGACCGCGCCCGATCTTACCGGTCTGTTCCGCGTCACTTGCGAAGTGGGCGTGGAGGGGCGCGGCAGCGTCTTTGAGAGCAGGGATATCCTGGTCAACACCAAGCCTGCGGTCAACGCTGTAACGGCCTCGCCGTCAATAATTTCTACCGGCTCCGTTTCGCTGATAACGTGCGCGGCTTCCGATGCGGACCTGGACGCGCTGACTTACAGCTGGTCTTCGGTGGAAGGCAGCACGCTGGTCGTCAGCGCTGATTCCGCTACCTGGACCGCGCCGGTATCCACGGGACTGTATTCTGTCACCTGCTCCGTATCGGACAACAGGCCCGGAGGCACGGCCGAGAAGAGCGTGTCGGTGCAGGTGGCTACCGGTCCGCTGATAACGAATATGAGCGTGTCGCCGGGAACGGTGCCTAAGCTCGGCCAAACCTACATAGTGTGCGAGGCTACGGCCCCGGATAACGGCGCGATGGCGTATTTCTGGAGCGTCAGCAGCGGCACTATCGCCGCCGCCTATGCCTCCTCCGCGGCGTGGACGGCCCCAGACGCCACGGGTACTTATGTCGCCGGCTGCGAAGTGCGCGTGGCGGGGCGTGACAGCGCCTTTGCGTACGGGGAACTGGTAGTTAACACCCCTCCTACGCTTAGCGCGCTGACGGCCGCGCCTTCCCTGGTCTCCACGGGGTCCGTTGCCGCGCTGACCTGCGCGGCGTCCGACCCCGACGGAGACGAACTGGTCTACACCTGGACCTCGGTCGAGGGCAGCACCCTGGTCGTCAGCGCGGATTCCGCTACCTGGACCGCGCCCGTGTCCACGGGTTCATACTCGGTAACCTGCGCGGTGTCCGACGGCAAAGCGGACGGCACGGCCCAGCTGAGCGTAGCGGTGCGCGTGGCCACGGGGCCGGTGATAACCCTGATGAACGTGAACCCGGACCGGGTGCCAAAGCTTGGCAGCAGCTATGTGATCTGCGAGGCAACGGCCCCCGACTCCGGCGCGCTGGTCTATACCTGGACCAAGAGCGGCGGTACCATAACGGACGTCTTCCCGTCGTCCGCGGCCTGGCAGGCCCCCGACTCCACCGGGACTTACAGCGTCGGCTGCGAAGTGGCGGTGACAGGGCACGGGAGCGTTTTTGACAGCAGGGCGATAGTGGTCAACACTCCGCCGGTAATGAACTGGGTGACCGGCCAGCCGGACTTCATTTCTACCATGACGGTCTCGACAATAACCTGCTCGGCGTCCGACGCCGATGGCGATACGCTGAGCTACGAGTGGACCGCGCTTTCCGGCAGCACCAAAGCCGTGGCGGGGGACGGTTCCCAGGTTGAATGGACCTCGCCCGCGTCCAGCGGCACCTATGCGATAACCTGCAAGGCGCTGGACGCCCAGGGCGGCGAAGCCCAGCTGGACGAAAATATAGAGGTCAGCAGTATTCCTGTCATCGACAGCCTGACCGCGGACACCGCCATACAGCCGCCGAGCCTGTCGACCGGCGCCCAGACTACGCTGGATTGCGCGGCGCGCGGCCCCGGCGGCGAAACCGTCGCTTACGACTGGTACGCGTCCAGCGGCAGCACGCAGAGCGTGGCGGGCAATGGGCATAACATGCTGTGGACGGCTCCGGTTTCTACCGGCACCTATAGCGTGACGTGCGCCGCCCGCGGCGGCGCGGGGTTCGCGCAGCAGAGCCTGCCGATACTGGTCAATAATCCGCCAAGGATACTTTCTGTCAGCGCGGATCCCGCAACGGTATCGAGCGGGACGGTCTCCACTATAACCTGCGTTGCCGTACATCCTGACGGGCCTATAACTTATGCCTGGTCCAAATCGACGGGAACCTTTAATCTGCTTGATCCCTGGCGGGTGGAGTGGACCGCTCCCGCCGCCGCCGGGACCTATAATATCGGCTGCAAGGCTACCGACGAGGACGGGGGCTTCGACGACGACAGCGCAGCCGTGACCGTGACCGTCCGCCTGAACCTGGCGCCGACCATCAGCCTGGTGGCCGCGGATCCCGAGGTGGTTTCAAAGGGCGCTGTTTCGACCATAACGTGCACGGCCGTGGATCCGGAGAATTCGGCGCTCGCTTATGACTGGTATGCGAGCGGCGGCAGCACCGGGACCATAGCGGGCGGCGTTTCTTCCATAACCTGGACCGCGCCGCTGGTTATCGGCACCTATACGGTCGGCTGCACCGTCTCGGACGGCGAGGGCGGCACCGACAGCGATGTGGGGCTGGTAACCGTAAGCACGATGCCGGTCATCAGCACGGTGACCGCGACGCTCGACTGGGTAACTCCGGGGAGCAGCGTAATGCTGACCTGCGTCGCAAAAGGGCCGGACAAAGAGATCCCCAGCTATACCTGGCATGCGGATAACGGCAGCCTGGAAGCGGTATCGGGGCACCTGGAGCAGATCACCTGGACCGCGCCCGTATCCAGCGGCACTTATGCCGTGCGGTGTACGGCTACCGGCGCCGGCGGCTTCGCGGAAGCTGACAAGCATATCCTGGTCAATACCCCGCCCTATAAGAAAGCGCCGTTGTCGGCCGCGCCGTCGCTGGTTTCGCCGCTGGGCATTTCCACCGTCACCTGCACGGTTGAAGACGCGGACAGCGATCCGCTGACCTACACCTGGCAGGCGCAGGACGGCAGCACCTCGCCCCTCTCCGCCGATGCTTCTACCGTCGCCTGGAGAGCTCCGGCCTCTTCCGGGACCTATACTATAACCTGCACCGCGTCCGACGGCAAGATCGGCGGAGTGGTGACCGGCAGCGTGGACGTGCTGGTCGGCACGGCTCCCGTTATAACCGGGCTGACAGCCGATCCTTCCAGCGTGCTGGCCGGCGGCGTCTCCACCGTAACCTGCAGCGCTTATGACCCGGACAGCAATGACCCGCTGACCTATAACTGGTCCGCATCGGGCGGCAGCTTAAAGGCCTATGTTTCATCCGCGGCCTGGACGGCGCCCGCCTCCAGCGGCACTTACTCGGTTACCTGCGAGGCGCAGTCGGGCGGCGGCAGCGCCGTGGCGGCAGTGAATATTACAGCCCGCTTCTCCAGGCTCTGGACCAGGCAGCCCGGTTCTGTCGCTAATGATGCAGGTTATGCCGTGGCGGTGGATACTACTTCCGGGAATGTCTATATAGCCGGTGAGGTAAATGAGCATCTCGAGTTTGGCACCACTTGGTACGGCTCCAACGACGCGTTCCTCTCTAAGTACGATACAGACGGCAGCGTTTTGTGGTCGGTGCAGCTCGGGTCGGCTAATGTCGACCAGGGCCGCGCGGCCGCGGTAGATACTCACGGCAATGTAATTATAGCGGGCAACTCCGACAGGCCGCTGCTGCTGAAGGACGCTTTTATTGTGAAGTATGATCCCGCCGGCAATATGGTGTGGTTCCGCTCCACCGGGACCGATACGGATGACACCGCTTATGGCGTGGCCGTAGATTCCGCAGGCAGCGTCTATGTGGTCGGCGAGACCGCCGGCGCCTTCACTAAGCCTTATGCCGGCGGTGCGTCTGATATCTTTATGGTGAAGTATAGTTCCGCGGGCGCGCTGCTCAAGAAATATCAGTACGGCACCACCGGCAACGATTCGGCCTACGCTGTAGCGATTGATACCTCCGGGTACGTATATGTAACCGGGCGAACCGGCGGGCGGCTTGTTCCCGGGGCAACTTATTACGGGGGACTGGACTCGTTCCTTTCTAAGTTCGATAACTCCCTGAACCCGGTGTGGACGGTACAGCTGGGCATATCTGCGGCTGATATCGCACGCGGTGTTACCGTGGATTCCGACGGTAAAATATGGGTTACCGGGTATACCAACGGTAATCTTGCGGGGCCGACCAACGGCGGCACCGATATCTTCCTGGCCAGGTACGATGCGAACGGTTCCACGCTGACGCTGAAACAACTGGGGACCACGGCGGAAGACCGGGGCTGGGCGATAGCCGCCTATCCCGGCTATGTTTATATTTCCGGAGAAGTGGGCGCCGCCTTCCCCGGCAATACCTATGCCGGAGACGCGGATATATTCCTTGCTAAATACAATAACAGCGGCGTTGAGGCTTGGGCGCAGCCCCAGCAATACGGCTCGAGCGCGGTCTCTTTGGATATTTCCTACGGCTTAGGCGCGGACCATGACGGGAACGCGTTCCTTGCGGGTAAAACAATGGGAGAGATTGACGGGAATTCACAGAATGGCCTCTCTGATATCTTCGTGACGAAGTACTCGCCGGATAATTAGCGGTCAAGTTAAAGGTCGAAGCGGGATATATGAAAAGATTGTCGTTTATAATTTTCGCGCTGCTGCTCTTGCCGGCGGCGGCCCATTCCGGGGACCTCAGCCTCGGTTTCGGGTATCCCTATGTCTCGATAAAATACGATTTCCCCGTGCTGGCGGCGGAGGGCCGTTATGTCACCGGCAGCGGGATACAGGTTTATTCGGCGAGAGGCTACTGGAATTTCCACCGGACGGAGGCGCTCAAGGGTTTTGCCGGCGTGGAGGGCGGCTATATAAAATTCAACACCCTGGGCCTGCGGGGCACCGGCTATGAGGGGGCTTTGTTTATCGGCGGAGAGTACCGCCTGACCGGGGATTTTTATCTGCTGATGGATTTCGCTCCCACGCTGATAATGCTGCGGCACGCCGTCTACACGGACGTGACGGTGGCCGGCGTCGAATATGTGGTCAACGCCGCCGTCTATTACCGCTTTGGCGGGAGCCGGCGCGAGGCCGACGCGGAAGCGAAAAAGCCGGAGAAAGCGGAGGCTAAACCGGCTGCGGCTGGCAAGGCCCCTGATGCCGAGGCAAAAGACCTCAGCCTTTCCCCTTTTGTCTTCACGTCGAAAGAACTGGCTGACGTTGAAAAAAGTATCAGCCCGCAGGAGAAAGAACTGCTGAAAAAACTGGCTTCCGCTGACTGGGAGGAGCGCCGCGCCGGCGCTTTCGAACTGGGGAAAATAAGATCCGTGCCGGCCGCGCGGCAGTTGACGGCTCTGCTGTCGGACGAGAATGACAAGGTGCGCGGGGTGGCTGCCCTGGCGCTGGGCCGCATAGGCGATGCCCGCGCCCTGGCCCCGCTGCTGGAAAAACTGAAAGACGCTTCCCCCTATGTAAGGGCCTGCGCCGCCAAAGGAGTGGCAGGGCTGAAGGATACAAAGGCTTTGAAGGCGCTGAAACCTCTGCTCAAGGATAAGTCCAAAGAGGTGCGCCTGGCGGCCAAAGAGGCTATTGAAAAGCTGAAAGGCGCTAAAAACCGCTAGGCTTGCCGCAGGCCCGCGGTTTTTCAGCGCAGGGTGGAGAGGTTAAAACCGCGCCCAGAGTTTTTTAGCCAGCTCCGCGGATTTCCTGGCCACTTCTTCTTCGTCTATTCCCAGCTTGAGTTTTTTACCTTCCATCAGCACGCGGCCCGCGGCTATGGTGGTGTCCACGGCGCTCTGGCTGAGGCCGAACACCAGGTGCCCGGCGAAGTTGGACGCGTCCATCGGCGTGGGGGGGAAATAGTCCAGCAGGATGACGTCGGCGGCAAAGCCTTCTTTCAGCTCGCCCAGGCCTTTGAAATAGCGGTTGGCTATGACGGCGTTGTTCACCGTGAGGGCGTTGACCGCCTCCATGAAGCCCTGGGACGGGTCGTGCTTGAGATGCTGCAGCCAGAGGGCCGCGCGCAATTCCTCGAACATATTCACCGTCATGGCGTCGGTACCCAGGCCTACCAGTACGCCCTGCCCCATCATCTTTACTATATCCGCGATGCCCACGGAATTGTTGGCGTTGGACTGGGGGTTATGCACCACGGCGGTGCCGGTTTCCTTTAAGATCCTGATCTCCTCGTCGTTGACATGCACGCAGTGGGCGGCTATAGACTGCTTGCCCAGGACGCCGAAGCCGCGCAGGCGCTCCAGCACCCGCAGCTTGTGCTGCGATTCGGAATGCAGCTGGTCGGCCTGCGACTCCGCGGTATGGATATGGAAGCCGGCGCCCAGCTTGTGGCCGCGGTAAGCAGCCTCTTCCAGCGTGCCGTCCGTAAGGGTAAAGGAGGCGTGCAGGCCGAACAGCGCTTTTATCGTGTTGTCGTCCGCGGCGGCCGCCCGCCGTATGAATTCTGAATTTTCCTCAAGCCCCGCTTTGGCGGTTTCCGTGCCGTCCCGGTCCGAAACCTCGTAGCACAGGCTGGCGCGCAGGCCGGTTTCCCGGACCGCCTTTTCAATGGCCGTCAGCGAGCCTTTGATGGCGAAGGGGCTGGCGTGGTGATCGATGAGGGTGGTGGTGCCTTTTCTTACGGCGTCGATAAGGGGGACGACGGCGCTGTAATAGGAATCCTCGTTGGTCAGCTTCTTGTCCAGCCGCCACCAGAGGTTGTTGAGGATATCGGTGAAGTTTCGCGACGGGTCGGCCTTGCCCAGCCCGCGGGCGAAAGTGCTGTAGAAATGCATGTGGGCGTTGATGAAGCCGGGCAGCACCACTTTTCCCGCCGCGTCTATGACTTTGGCGTATTTGCCTTTGAAGTTTTTCTGCGGCGCTATTTTCTTTATCAGCCCGCCTTCGATGAGCAGGGCGTGGCCGGTCAGGACCTTGTTCTTCTCGCCGAGAGTCACTATCGTGCCGTTCTTGATCAATATGTTTTTCATGGTCGATCCTTGATCTTTTGAATATTTTTTATTCCGGGCAGACCGCAGTTTCTTTGGCGGTGCGCCGGCGCATTTTCAGGGCTCCCGAGAAGCACTTCTTAACGCACAGCGAGCAGCCTATGCATTTGGAGGCGTCGAACTGCGGAACTTTGTCGGCGTCCAGTTTTACGGCCAGGTAGCCGCAGCGTTCGCAGTTGCCGCAGTGGCGGCACAGGTCCGCGTCCACGCCGGGTATATCCTTTACCGGGGTAAGTTCCATGAAGCCGGTGACGGGTGCGGGCAGCGCGCAGCCCGTGAACTCCGCCACGGACTTATAGCCCTTCTCCTCGAGCATATGGCTGAGGCCCCAGTTCAGTTCGTTGATCACGCCGAAGCCGTACTTCATCACCACGGTGCAGAATTGCACCGACCGCGCGCCCAGCGCCAGGAAATGCGCCGCGGCTTTATAGTCCATCGGCCCGCCGTTGCCCGAGATGGGAACGCCCAGGTTCACGGCCTTGGCGATGGTGAGGTTGCTGATGGGCGCCACGCCTTCGCCGCTCATGCCTACTATCATGCCCTCTTCCCAGTTGCCTTTGCCTGACAGGCGGTCCCTGAAAGCCAGCGCCGGGAAGGAGTTGGCCAGCGTGATGCCGGCTTTCTTGTGCGGGTATTTGGCGTAAACCTGTTTTATGGCGTTGACCACCTGCCAGATGGCGGTGACCGCGCCGGTCAGCTTGAACAGTTTGGGGATCTCCGGGTTGGAAACTTCCATCACCCAGTCGATGATCTTGGCGGCCAGTTCTGGGTCCTGCGAGACTATGTCGCCCTTGGTGCCGTCGCCGCCCTGGGGGCAGGAGAGGGAGTATTCCACGGCCATGGCGCCCGCTTTTTCCAGCTTCAGGGTGTTGGACTGCCAGGCCTTTTTGTCGGCCGCGTCATTGCCCGTAACGGGCCCGCCGGTGGAGGCGGCGGTCAGCCGGTCGGGGTATTCCTTGACCAGCCGCGCCACTTCTTTGCAGACGCGGTCCAGGGCGTGGCCGGAAACATTGTCGGAATTGCCGTATGTGTCCTTGGTGAAGGTCACCATGTACTGCGAAGGGATATGGATGTCCAGCCCGTCGAAGGCGGTCTTCATCACCACGCCGGGCCAGCCGGCCTCGTAAGCGGCTTTCACCTGGTCGTAGCCGTCGCTGTGGGGGGAGGCCGAGATGATGAACGGCGAGCGCAGCTTGCGGCCGAAGAAGTCGGTTTCCAGGGAGACGGGCAGCAGGTCCAGGCCGGCCAGCGTTACGGCGCTCTTCTGGTTGTCGGGGATGACGGGGGCTTTAGCGCCCTGCATGAAAGCGTGGGCTTCCATGGCGGCGTTCTTGCCGGAGGCCGAGCCTTGCACCACGGTGGCCGCGCCGCAGCGGCAGTCGCCGGCCAGGAACACGCCCTTCTGTTTCTTGTCTTCGAAGACCGGCAGGTTCTTTATGGCCAGCACGGTAAAGTCTATATCGGAGCGGACCTGCTCGGTGCCGGGCACGTCCTTGGATTTGTCGTCCAGGCGCACCACCTTTATTCCCTTTTTGAGTATGGCGGTGAGGCGGCTGCGGCCGTTTATGTTTATGCCTTTTTCCAGGAGGTCGCGCATTTCGTGCTCGGGCAGCTGTATGTCGCCTATGTTCTTGCGGGTGAAGATCTCCGCGCGCGCGGCTCCGCGCTGCAGCGCTATCATGGCGCAGTCCGCCGCCACCGCTCCGCCGCCGACGACGGCCACATTTTTACCTTTTACATTGTGCCTGGCCGCGTTGCGCAGGTATTCCAGGCCTTCGATCCCGGCCGCCTCGTTGTCTATATTCAGCTTGAGCTGCTTTTCCACGCCCGCGGTCACTATTACCGCGTCATACTTGTTGAGCAGGGATGCCGGCTCTTTTACCGGGATCCCGGTCTTTATCGCTATACTGCCCAGCGTCTTTATGAATTCTATCTCCGTGCGCAGCACTTCCTTGGGAAAGCGCGCGTCGGGGATCAGGTTGCAGGCGCCGCCGGCTTTCTTGTTCTTCTCGAAAATGTCCACCTTGTAGCCCAGCTGGGCCAGGGTCCCGGCGGCGGCGAAGCCCGCGGGTCCGGCGCCCACGACGGCCACTTTTTTGCCGTTGAGTTTGGCCTTTCTGAACTTGGGCATCACGCCCAGTTCCTTGGCCCGCTGCACCACCGCGGCCTGTACGGCCGGGATGTTTATGGGATTGTCGAAGAGCTTGCGCGAGCAGGCTTTGACGCAGAACCAGTCGGGGCAGACCGCGCCGCAGACGCCGCCGAAAGTGTTGTTGCCCATGATGAGGGCGGCCGAGCGCTTGAAATCCGATCTGGCCATACGGCGTACGGCCATTATGAAGTCCGCCGGAGAGCAGTCGGCCGGGCAGGCTGTCTTGCAGGGTTTTTCTTCGCAGTAGAGGCAGCGGTTAGCCTCGGCCTGCAGCTGCGCGTCGGTCAGGAAAGTAATTTTGTTTTTCATAGCACCTCTTTTCAATATAATAGATTCTAGTAATTTTATGGCCGTTTATGCCGCAATCTGGCGGCAAGGCGGAAATGTTCGCCGTCGTAGAAAAAGCGGCGCCAGACCAGGAAGCGCCAGCCTCCTCTCTTGAGCTCCTCGTCCGCTCTGGCGGAAAGCTCTATCATTTCAGAGTCCTCGGGCAGGGCCAGGATATGGCAGCGCTGGCCCTGTCCCCGGAAGCTTTCGTCGAGGCGCAGGTCCAGCACGCCGCCCTGCCGTTCCTTGCAGGGCCCTTCCATATCCAGCCGGGCTTCTACCGAGTTCAGGGCCAGGTGGCGCAGCGGCACCGCATGCTCCACCGTCGCCATATATCTGCCGCATTCTGTCTGGACCCTCGTGAATTCCGCCTTCAGCGCGCTGCCGCGGGAATCCATAAAGGAGGACAGCGGCAGCGCCGGCAGGAACAGTTTTTCCGTTTCGCGCGCTTTCAGATCGCTCTCGTTGAAGAACAGCCAGTTGCGCACCGCCAGTGGCTCGGAATCCTTGCCGAAAATATAGACGGTGGACGTGGTGTCGGCGTAGTTCCATTTCGCCGAGAACAGGTTGTCCAGCAGGGCCTGCCTGGCTTTGCGGTGGTTCAGTTCCAGGCAGGCTGCGGGCAGTTCTGCGAACGCGGGCCGGTATTCCAGGGCGCCGTCCACCAGCGCGGCCAGTTCCTCGTTGGTCTTGAAATTGTATTCGGGCGCCAGGTTCCGGCCGATCTCGATGTGCCGCAGCGCCTCTTTCCTGTCGCCGCGCAGGGCATAGAGCTTGTTGAGCAGGTAATAGGAGTAGGCCAGGGAGTCTTCCCGCTCCGAGCCTATCAGTTTGCGGACGGTAACGCAGGCCGTCTTGTAATCCTTCTGCTGCACGGCCAGTCTCATCCGCAGGAAAAGGAAAAGGTAGCTGCCGGGCGCCAGGTTTTCGGCGTCGCGCAGCGCGCTTTCGGCCTCGGCCAGCTTGCCGGCGTAGAGCAGGTTTTCTATGAAGGCGGTCCGGAGCATGTGGTTGCCGGGGTGATGCCTGAGCTCTTCGGCGGTTATCTCCTGCGCCCGGTCGCGCCGGCCCAGCCAGGCGTAATGGTAGGATTCGACGAACCAGGTGAACAGCCCGGAGCCCGGCACCGCCCTGTTGATGCGCCTGGCGTAGGCGGTGGCGAGCTTATGATCGTTCATGTTCAGCCTGGCCCGGGCGCAGATGGCGAGCAGCGCGGGGTCGTCCGCCTGGCCGCCCAGATAATGTTCCATCTTCTTCAGCCAGTCTTTGGCGCCGTCCAGGTATTCAGCCAGCAGGCCGGCGTAAAGGCGCAACGCCGCGTCGGGGCCTGTGGCGGCCGCCCGCCGCATCCGCGCGCCCGCCTTGCGCAGCGCGGAATCGCTGCCCATATGCGGCGCCAGCACTATCAGCATGGCGGTGGCGTCCACGGAGGATGGGTCCAGCTTCAGCGCGTCCGATATAAGCACTTGCGCGTGATCCACGGAAAGGTCCGTAAAGTAAGCCAGCGCGGCCTCGCCGGCCAGCCTGGCGGCTTCCTTGCGGGCTGCCTCCGTTACCGGCGGCGCGTCCCCGCTTTTTCGGGGCCCGGGCCCGGTCTCCGCGGGCCGCAGCAGGCCTTTTATTCCGTCGAAGATCTGCGTTTTCAGCCCCTTGGGGCGCGCGGCGAGCCGGATCGCGTCGGCCAGTTCGCGGGCGTCGCCGAAGCGGCGCCCGGGGTCCTTCTCCAGGCAGCGCAGCACTACCAGGCCCAGCGCCGGGGAGAGCTGCGGATTGAACTTCGACGGGGGCGGGCAGCGGTCCTGCGTGACGGCGCGTATGAAAGCCGCGGTGCTGTCGGTCTCGAAAGGGTGGGCCAGCGTCAGCAACTCGTAGAAGACGGTTCCCAGCGCGTAGATGTCGGAGGCGCGGCCGCCGCCGGAGTTGGAAAAGATCTCGGGCGCCATATACTTCATGGTCCCGAGCCTGGGCTGGCCCGTGGTGATGTCGCCGGAACCGCTCAGCTTGGCCAGGCCGAAGTCCGCCAGCTTGGGCAGGCCGGTCTTGCCTAGCAGGATATTGGAAGGTTTTATGTCCCGGTGCAGGATGCCCAGCGAATGCGCCTCGTACAGCGCGTCGGCCACGCCGGCGATGAGGGCGGCCGCGTGGTTCTCGTAGTCGCCGTCCGCCAGCGGGGAGGCGGCCAGCGGCCGCAGGAAATAAGGCAGGTCCTCGTCGCCGGGAACGGGGGGCTGGATGTACCCGTACCTTTTCAGCTCTTCGAGGTCGCCCGCGTTCTTTATCGTGCGGGAGAGTTCGAGGAAAGAAAGCAGCGGCCGGCCGTCGACGAATTCCATCGCGAAGTAAGGCAGCCCGTCGTGCTCGCCGTAGGAATAGATCTTCACGATGCCGGGATGGCCGCACCGGGCTATGGCGGAGGCTTCGCGGATGAAGCGCTTTTTGTTGGTGTCGGTGGCCTGTTCCGGCAGGATGATCTTTATGGCGGCCTCCCTGCCCAGCGCGGCGTCGTGCGCCCGGTAGACTACGCCCATGCCGCCGCGGCCCAGTTCCCCGGTTATGGAATAGCCTCCTATTTTGTCGCCTTTTTTTATCATCGGTGCCTGGAAAACCTGCAAATTTATTTTACTATAATAATGCTTCAGTCTCTATCTTAAGGACCTCATATGAAAACACTCCTGGTAAAGAACGCGCTGGTGCTGGCCACGATGGACGGAAAAAACCGCGAGATAAAGGGCGGAGACGTATATATTGAAGGTCCTGAAATAAAGAAGGTCGGCAAAGGCCTCAAAGTCAAAGCCGATACCGTCATAGACGCCAAAGGCTGCGTGGTGCTGCCCGGTTTCGTGAACACCCACCACCACCTTTACCAGACGCTCACCCGCAACCTGCCCAAGGCCCAGGATTCCAAGCTGTTCGACTGGCTGATCTATCTCTACGATATCTGGAAGCACATAAACCCCGAGGCTGTTTACGCCAGTACGCAGACCGGCCTGGGCGAACTGCTGCTGACCGGCTGCACCACCAGCACCGACCACCTTTACCTTTTCCCGCGGAAGAACAGCGGTTTCTTTATCGATACGCAGATAGAGGCCGCCCGCGAGCTGGGCATCCGCTTCCACCCCACGCGCGGCTCCATGTCCCGAGGCCGCTCCAACGGCGGGCTGCCGCCCGACAGCGTGGTGCAGACCGAAGACTTCATCATGAAGGATTGTGAGCGCCTGGTGCACAAATACCATGACGCGGATAAATTCGCCATGACGCAGGTGGCGCTGGCGCCCTGCTCTCCTTTCTCCGTGACCACGGAGCTGCTGAAGCTCACCGCCGTGATGGCGAAGAAATGGGGCGTGCGCATGCACACCCACCTGGCCGAGACCATCGACGAGGAAGCGTTCTGCAAAAAGCTCTTTAAAATGCGCCCGCTGGAATATATGGAATCGGTGGGCTGGGTTTCCGAGGGGAATGCCTGGTTCGCGCACTGCGTGTATATAAATGAGGCCGAAGCTAAAAAGATGGGTAAAACCAAAACAGGCGTGGCGCATTGCCCCTGTTCCAATTTGCGCCTGGGCTCCGGCATCGCTCCCATACGGATGTTCCTTGACCACGAGGTGCCGGTGGGCCTGGCCGTGGACGGCTCCGCCTCCAACGACGCATCCGACATGCTGGGCGAGGCGCGCCAGTGCATGCTGGTACACCGCGTAAAAAGCGGCGTGGGTTCCATGCCGGCGCGCGACGTCTTTAAGATAGCCACCCGGGGCGGCGCCGCCGTGCTGGGACGCGCGGATATCGGCTCCCTCGAACCCGGCAAAGCCGCCGACCTGGCCATCTTCGACGTGAGCGGCCTGGATTTCGCGGGTTCCCATTCGGACCCGCTGGCTGCGCTGCTGTTCTGCGGCGCTTCGCACCGGACAAAATACACGGTGGTGAACGGCAAGGTGGTAGTAAAGAACGGCCGCCTGGTGAACGTGGACGAGACTAAATTGACGGAAAGGGCCAATAAGGCGGCCGCGGCGCTGTACAGGAAAGCGGGTTGCTGAATTGCGGGGAACAGGGGGAAGCATGAACGGCAAGGCAATTAAAAAAATAGCGATAAATACCGGCGGCGGCGATGCGCCGGGACTCAACGCGGTCATCAGGGCTGTGGTCATCTCGGCGCTGAACAAGGGCTGGGAAGTGGTAGGCATCCGCGACGGCTATAACGGCCTGCTGATGCCGGAAGAATATCCGGAGGGCGGCCTTATCCCCATGACGCGCGGCCGCGTGCGCGGGATAACCCACCTGGGCGGCACCATTTTGGGCACCACCAATAAAGGCAACCCGACCAAATATCCCACTCTGGGCAAGGACGGGAAGATGTACGAGAAGGACCGCACCGACGAACTTATTGCGGCCTTCAAAAAGAACAAGATAGACGCCCTGGTGGCGCTGGGCGGCGACGGGTCGCTGGGTATCGCCAATGCGCTGGCGGAAAAAGGGCTGCGCGTGGTGGGCGTGCCCAAGACCATAGATAATGACCTGGAAAAGACTGTGGCCACTTTCGGTTTCGACACGGCCGTCTCTTTCGCCACCGAATGCGTGGACCGGCTGCATTCCACCGCCGAGGCGCACCGCCGCATAATGGTTATAGAAGTGATGGGCCGTTACGCCGGCTGGATAGCCCTCAATACCGGGGTTTCCGGCACGGCTGACGCCATCCTGATACCAGAGATCCCCTACGATATAAAGAAAGTGGCCGAGGCGATGAAAGCGCTGGAGCACCGGAAAAAATTCTTCGCCATCATAGCGGTGGCGGAAGGCGCCCGGCCCAAAGGCGGCGACGTTTCGGTGGTGTGCAAGGAACTGGGCCGCCAGGAAAAGCTGGGCGGCGCCGGCGAGCGGGTGGCCAAAGAACTGCAGGAGCTGACAGGGCGCGAATGCCGCACCGTGGTGCTGGGGCATCTGCTGCGCGGCGGCACCCCGACAACGTTCGACAGGCTCATCTCGCTGCGCTTCGGCGCGGCGGCGGTGCGGGCGCTGGCGGAGGGTTATTCCGGAGTGATGGTGGCGCTGGACCCGCCCACGGTGCGCTATGTGCCGCTCAAGGAAGCTACCAGGCGCATGAAAGTGGTGCCGCTGGACTGCGACACCGTGCGGACCGCCCGCGACCTGGGGATCTGCTTCGGGGATTGACATCCCGGGCCGGGCTCAGATCGTTCTTGCGGACTTCCGGCGCTATTTCCTATTATTTTTCTATTAAGGGGATTAGGGAGGATTATGAAAAAACTTATACCTGTTCTGTTCGCGCTGGTTCTGTTCTCGCCAGCCGTTTGCCGCGCCGACGACGGCGGCGGGGACGATAAAAAACTTCTAACGCGCAGCGAGGTCACGGTCTTCAAGAAAAAGCTGGTGGCCGTACTGGACGCCATGGGGCTGCCGCCTGCCGGCTTTGCGCAGGAAAAAGATGATTTTAACCTGCCTACCGAATGGTACAAGGACGGGAAGGGGAAACTTAATGGCAGCCATGCCAGCGCCACGCGCCGCCTGGCTATAAAAGGCGTCAAGGACGCCGAGAAAGGCAATAAGCAGCTGGGCGTGGATTACCAGAAGAAAATGATGGAGGCGCAGGCCAAGGGCGATTACCAGGCTATTATGGCGCTGAGCCAGGAAATGCAGCAGAAGGTAGGCAAGACCGCGCTCTCCGGCGTGCAGGCCCAGGAAGATAAAAAACTTCCCATCGAAGTTCAGGTGGGCTTGAATGATTCCGCCTACCAGACCATAGACCCGGACATGGTCGTATTTGAGAAGCCCGGCGTCATCGCTATAAAGACGCAGGTGGGCGAAGAGGGCGACCCCAAAATTACCATCTCCGTCTACTTTCAGCCCGTGGTGCTGAAAGACACTAAAGACCTTTCGCGGGTGGAAATAAAGAGCGGCGCCGTTCCCGCCAAGACCAGCGTGGCTTCCGTAGTGATACAGCTGGAAGGGCCGGCCGCCGATGTAGAAGCCTGGGCGAAGCGGATCGACACCAAGGCGGTCCTGGCGCAGATAGACGCGACGGTCAAATGAGCTTTTAGGCTGCCGCGCTTCAGGCCTTAATATTTATGCTTTCAGCCATCATTCTTGCCGCCGGGGAATCGTCGCGGATGGAACGCCCCAAGGCGCTGCTTTCCTGGCGGGGCTTGCCGTTCATCGAGCATGTCTGCGCCGCGCTGCGCAAGGCCGGCGTGGAGGACCGGATAGTGGTGCTGGGGCGGTCTTCGTCCGAAATACTGGCCGGCTGGACGTCGGTCGGAGAGAAAATAGCCCTGAACCCTAAGCCGGAGAACGGCCAGTTGTCTTCGCTGCGGGCCGGGCTGGCCGCGGTTTCGCAGTTCTCCGAAGCCTTTATGGTCTGCCTGGCGGACCAGCCCACCGTTTCCGCCGAGACCTATCAAAAACTGATCTATTTCTGGCAATCCAATAAGGATTCCGTGATCATTCCCCGCACTTTCAGGACAGAGGATTCGCGGCTGAAGCGCGGCCACCCGATAATAATTCCGGCCGCGCACAAGAACCTCTGCTTCGAAGGCCCCCTGGATAAGGGCCTGCACTGGGTTACGCATCACCCGTCGGTAAAAATAGCCGACCTGGAAGTGGCCGACCCTGAGATAATCAGGGATTTCGACACCCCTGAGGATTACGCGCAACTGGAACCGGGCTGAGGCGCGCCCGGCGCGAATTTGTGCCGCCTGTTTTAAAATCGTACAATCATTTCGCGGTCCTGCCGGCCGCTATTAGCCGCTCAAGAGGTGCGTATGCTGAAAGCAGCCATCATCATGGGAAGCGATTCGGACCTGGAAGTAATGTCCGCCGCCGCCGGTGTCTTCAGCCATTTCTCCGTGCCTTTCGAGATCAAGATCCTTTCGGCCCACCGCACCACCGCGGCCGCGCTGGCTTTTGCCGCCGCCGCTGAGCGGAAGGGCTTCGGCGTCATCGTCGCCGGAGCGGGCGGGGCCGCCCATCTGCCCGGCGTGCTGGCCGCGGCCACTGCTTTGCCCGTTATCGGCGTGCCCGTGAACGCTACTTCTTTGAACGGCCTGGACGCCCTGCTGTCCATTGTGCAGATGCCGGCCGGCATCCCGGTTGCGGCCGTGGGCGTGAACGGCGCGAAGAACGCCGGCCTGCTGGCCGTGCAGCTGCTGGCGCTGCGCGAGCGTTCGCTCAGGACCAAACTTAAAATTTACAGGGAAAAGATGAAGAAGGAGGTCCTGGCCAAGAGCGCCAGGCTGGAGAAGCTCGGGTACAAGAAGTACCTGGAAGAAATGAAGAAGTAGTTTTTACCTCGCGTTGTCTTAGCGGCGAAGCCGGAGGTTTAATGGCTGAACTGAAATTGATACACAAGGGTAAAGTGCGGGACTTGTACGCGGCGGGGGAAAAGTATCTCCTTATAGTTTCATCCGACAGGATATCGGCCTTCGATTTTATACTGCCTACGCCCATCCCGGGCAAAGGCGCCATCCTTAACCAGATCAGCTCCTTCTGGTTCGCCCGCACCGGGCATATAATAAAGAATCACCTCATAGCTTCCGAGATCGGGGAAATAAAGGCTAAGCTTGCCGGCTATTCTTCGGCGGGGCTGGACTGGGCGCAGCTGGCCGGCCGCGCCGTGCTGGTGCACAGGACCAGGCGGGTGGATTTTGAATGCATCGTGCGCGGTTATATTACGGGTTCCGGCTGGAAGGAATATCTTAAGCATGGCAGCGTTTGCGGCTTAAAGCTCCCGCCGGGGCTTAAGGAGGCGCAGCAGCTGCCGGAGCCGGTCTTTACGCCCACCAGCAAGGCGGACCGGGGGCACGACGAGAACGTCACTTTCGAACAGATGGCCGCGGCGCTGCCGCCGGGCTTGGCTGAGCAGATAAGGGAGAAAAGCCTGGCGCTGTATAAATTCGCGGCGGCTTATCTTAAAGAGCGGGGCATACTGCTGGCGGATACCAAGTTCGAGTTCGGCGTACTGGACGGAGAATTGCTGCTGATCGACGAGGCGCTGACGCCGGATTCTTCGCGTTTCTGGGACGCGGCGCGGTATCAGGTGGGGACCGGTCCGGACAGCTACGACAAGCAGTATGTGCGCGATTGGCTGGGGGGGAGCGGGTGGGACAAACTGTCCGCCCCGCCCGGGCTGCCTCCCGAAGTTGTGCGGGGCACCCTCGGAAAATACGAGGAAGCCCTGAATAAAATTACGGCGGCCGGGTGAAGTGTCACCCGGCTTCTTCTTTTTATGAGAGAAAAGAACAGATGTGCGGGAGGGTTCGGGGCGGCCGGGGTTTGGGCTCAGCGGGCACGGGGTCGCGCACACCGTGCGCGCCCCTCCCCACTCAGGCTCGGCGCTTACGCAGCCACGCATAAACCGCATAGCGGTTTTGCGCGGCCCCGGCTCGGCAATTTTCGCTGTAAAATTGCCTCCGCCCTTGCGGCCCGGACGCGAGGCATAATTATGCCTCGCTCTAAAGCCGGGCCTCACCTCGCCTTCCGTGAGGGCCCGCTGAACCCAAACCCCGGCCGCCCCTCCAGTGAGATGATCTGGGTGCTCGAAGAAAGAGAAGTCTTAGTTTTTAGGAATAAATAATGATTATTGAAATTTGGACTAAAGAGAAGTATGCGGGCAACGAAGGGGGCGCTTTTATCGGGCGGATGGCGCATGCGGGGCTTAAGGTGAAGGCGGCCCGCTTGTCGCGGCTTTATAAGGTGGAGGGGAATTTTAACAGGAAAGAATTCGGAGCCCTGGCCGCGGACCTGCTTACGGACCCGATAACGGAGCGTTGTTCGCTGACGCCCGGGCAGGGCGGTCTTAAGGGGGGCTGGCGGGTGGAGGTATGGCTGAAGGATTCAGTTACGGATGTAATTGGCGAGAGCGTTAAAGAGGCTATTGGCGGGGTGGCCGGCAAAGTGCCGTCGGTTGTCAGGTTCGGGCATGCTTACTATGTCCGCTGTGATTCTGAAGTGAAATTGAGGAATGCCGTGGTTAAAACCCTGGTGAACGGGATAGTGAATAAATTTAAAATAGAAAAAATATGAACGACATACTTTCTTTCAACTCGCTGACGGGAAAAGAACTTGAGGCTCTGGATAAGGCCTGCGGCTGGTCGCTCAACGCGCTGGAACTGGCCGAGGTACAGCGCCAGTTCAGGAAGATGGGCAGGCAGCCGGCGCGCGGGGAATTGGAAACCCTGGCGCAAACCTGGTCCGAGCATTGCAAGCACAAGACTTTCTCCGGGCCGGTGGCATTCAGGTCGGGCGGGAAGGTAAAAAAGTATAAGAACCTCTTTAAGGAAACGATAGTAAAGGCCACCAGGCAGCTGAATAAAAAATGGTGCCTGTCCGTTTTTACGGATAATGCCGGGATAGTGGAGTTCGGCAGCAAAGGAAAATGGGGGCTGGCTTTCAAGGCCGAGACACACAATCACCCCTGCGCGGTGGAGCCGTACGGCGGGGCCGAGACCGGCGTGGGCGGCGTGGTGCGCGATATCCTGGGCGTGGGCCTGGGCGCCAAGCCCGTGCTGAATACCGATAATTTCTGCTTCGGTTCCCTGGACAGTAAAAAGAAGCTGCCTAAGAATTCCCACCCGCCGGAGCGCATCATGCGCGGCGTGGTGGAGGGCGTGCGCGATTACGGCAACCGCATGGGCATTCCCACGGCGTCCGGCGGCATTTATTTCGACGACGGCTACCTGTTGAACCCGCTGGTCTATGTGGGCTGCGCGGGGCTGATCCCGGCGGATAAAATAGAGAAGCGGGTGTTGCCCGGGGACCTGATAGTTTCGATAGGCGGGCGCACCGGCCGCGACGGCATACACGGCGCGACTTTTTCTTCCGCCAATATCGACGAGGAAACTTCAGCCTCGGCCGTGCAGATAGGCCACGCGATAAACGAGAAGAAGACGCTGGACGTGCTGATGCGCGCCCGCGACCTGGGCCTTTACAATGCGGTGACCGACTGCGGCGCCGGCGGTTTCTCTTCGGCCATAGGCGAGCTGGGCTCGGAGACCGGCGCCCGGGTGCGCCTGGAAGCCGCGCTGCTCAAAGAAACGCGCATCGAGCCCTGGGAGATCTGGGTTTCGGAGTCGCAGGAGCGGATGATCCTTTCGGTGCCGGCCGGCAAGCTTAAAAAGCTGGAGGCCATACTTAAGGCCGAGAGCTGCGAATATTGCGTGCTGGGGACTTTCCCGGGCGACGGGCGGTTGCTGGTGACCTATAAAGACGAAAAGGTGGTGGACCTGCCGATGTCCTTCCTGCACGGCGGCGTGCCCAACCCAGAAAAGCAGGCGGCGCAGCGCAAGGTTAAGATCTGCTCAGGCGTGCCCGCGCGGCCTTCAAAACAATACGGCCGGATCCTGCGCGAACTGCTGGCGCATCCCAATATCTGCTCGCGCCATTCCGTTATAACGCAGTACGACCATGAGGTGCAGGGCGGCACGGTGATAAAGCCGCTGCAGGGGCCCAATGGCGACGGGCCCGGCGACGCGGCCGTGATCTGGCCTGTAGCCGCCACGCTGGATATGACCGACTTCTCCGGCTTTGCCGTAACGCACGGTTTCAACCCGGCCGCCGGGAAGATAGATCCTTACCAGATGGCGCTGCACTCGGTGGACGAGGCGGTGCGCAACCTGCTCTGCGTGGGCGCCGAGATCTCGCGCACGGCCATCCTCGATAATTTCTGCGCCGCCAGCCCGCGCGACCCCGAAGTGATGGCCGACCTGGTGCGGGCCGCCGAGGGCTGCTATGACGCCGCCATGGGCTATGGCGCGCCTTTCATTTCCGGCAAAGACAGCTTCTACAACCAGGCCCGGGACGCCGAAGGCCGGGAGTATCCCATCCCCATTTCGCTGCTGATCTCCGCCACCGCCCCGGTTGAAGACATTCGTAAAGCCATAACCATGAACTTCAAAGAGGCGGGCCGCCCGGTGTACCTGGCCGGCATTGCCCGGCGGGGCATGGGCGGCTCGGTCTATAACGACGTGTATGAGTCCGGCAATAATTTCATCAGCCCGCTGGACATAAAGGCTGCGGTCAAACTTTATACGGCTATCCTTAGGGCCATAAAAGCCGGCTGCGTCAGCGCGGCGCACGACGTTTCCCAGGGCGGGCTGGCCGTGACGCTGGCCGAGATGGCCTTCTCGGGCGGTTTCGGCGCTGAAATAGATCTTTCCGGAGCCGGCAGGGATAAGGGCCTCAGCGCGCTGGAACTGCTGTTCGGCGAGAGCCCCGCGCGGCTGGCGCTGGAGGTGGTAAAAGAGCGCGAGGTGGAATTCCTCAAGATCGTAAAAGACCTGCCGGTGTTCGAGGCCGGTTATGTGAAAGAGGAACCGCTGCTGGCGGTCAGCGACGGCGGCGCGGAACTGTTCAGGGAAGATATCCTCGCGCTGAAAACTTGCTGGAAGCAGGAGCTGATATGAAACCCAAAGCTGTGATCCTGCGCGGCACCGGCACCAATTGCGACATCGAAACCTTCAACTCCTTCAAATATGTGGGAGCTGAACCCGAGCTGGTGCACATAAACCAGTTGCTGGCCGGAGAAAAGAAAGTGCTGGATTATGACCTGATGGCTTTCCCCGGCGGCTTCTCTTACGGCGACGACATCTCGGCCGGCAAGATCTACGCCGTGAAGATGGCGGCGTTGGCGGCCGATTTCGTGGCGTTCATCAAAGACCGCAGGCCTGTAATAGGCATCTGCAACGGCTTCCAGATCCTGGTCAAGACCGGCTTCCTGCCGGAGAACCGCGCCAACGCCCAGACCTCCACGCTTTACACCAATGACTGCGGGCATTTTATGGCCAAGTGGATAAAACTGAAGGTGAACAGGCACAGCCCCTGCATCTTCACAAAGGGCCTGCCCGAAGAAATAGAACTGCCGATAGCCAACGGCGAGGGGAAATTCATCGTAGAGGATAAAAAAGTGCTGGCCTCTATAACGGGCCGCAACCTGCACGCGCTGACTTACGCCGAGAATCCCAACGGTTCCATGCTGGACATCGCAGGCATAACCAATGCCGCCGGCACCTGCTTCGGCCTGATGCCGCACCCGGAGCGCAATTTCTTCGCCTGGCAGCATCCCGACCGCCCCGCCGTTGCCCGCGAGACCGAGGCTGTCGGCTGCCAGTTCTTCAAGAACGCGGTGGAGTATGTGCGGTGATGCCCCCTGCCGGTCCCGCAAGCGTTCGGTTGCCGGGAGACCGGACTGACATAACTTTAATGGCGGCCAAGGTTTGGGCGGGCCGGATTTATCGTTTCTTTGGAGCGGGTGACGGGGATTTGGTGGAGCAAACCCTCACGGAGGCCGACGCTTGCGTAAGCGCGGAGGCCGAGTGGGGAGGGGCGAGCACGGTGTGCGAGACCCCGTGTTTGCGCAACCAAACCCACGGCACCCGCGAACCCTTGACAGTTCTGTAAGTTAAAGGAAAATATGTGTGGAATATTCGGGATAACTGATACTAAAGACGCGTGCAACCTGGCTTATGTCGGGCTGTTCACGCTGCAGCACCGCGGCCAGGAATCCGCCGGCATGGTGACAGACGACGGCGGGCAGCTGCGCCAGCACAATGCCATGGGCCTGGTCAGCGAAGTTTTCAGCAAAGACGCGCTGGCGTGGCTCAAGGGCCGCAGCGCCATAGGCCATATCCGCTATTCCACTACCGGCTCCAGCCATATCAAGAACGCCCAGCCGCTGGTGCTGAGTTCCTGCCTGGGCCATATCGCGGTGGCGCATAACGGGAACATCACCAACGCCGACGAGCTCAAAGAGCGGCTGCAGCGGGGCGGCTCAATCTTCCAGTCCACCAGCGACAGCGAAGTGATACTGCACCTGGCCGCGAAGTACCGCGGCAGGAACCTTGAAGACACATTGGCAAAGAATTTGCCCAAGCTGAACGGGGCGTACGCCTTTTTATTCATGACGCCGGGGAAGGTTATAGGCGCGCGTGATCCCAGCGGCTACAGGCCGCTGGTGCTCGGCAAACTTGGGAAATCCTTCATCCTGTCCTCCGAAACCTGCGCCATCGACGTGGCCGGCGGCAGGACCATACGGGAGATAGAGCCGGGCGAGATGGCGATAATAGAAAAAGGCAGGGTCCGTTTCCGCCGCTTCGCCCCGGCCCGGAGTTTTACCCGCTGCATCTTCGAACAGGTGTACTTCGCCAGGCCGGATTCGCTGGTGGCGGGCAGGACGGTGCAGACCGCGCGCTATGAGATCGGCGCGCTGCTGGCGGAAGAACTTAAGGGCGTGAAAGCCGACATCGTATCGGGCGTGCCGGACTCCGGCACGGTTTACGCCCTGGGGTATTCCAAGGGGTCAGGGATACCGTACCAGACGGTTTTTATGCGCAACCATTATACCGGCCGCTCCTTCATACAGCCGGACCAGCGCCTCAGGGAGTTCACCGCCCGGCTCAAGCTCGCGCCTATCCGCGACGTGATAAAAGGCAAGAGCATCATCCTGGTGGATGATTCCCTGGTGAGGGGGACCACCTCGCGCAAGATCGTGAAAAGCCTTAAGGAGGCCGGCGCGAAAAAGGTGGCGATGGCCATCGCCTCGCCGCCTATTATCTCGCCGTGCTTTTACGGCATAGATACCCCGAATAAAGGGGAGCTTATCGCCAATAAACTGTCGAAAGACAAGATCCGGAGGTTTATCGGCGCCGACGCGCTGCATTACCTCGGGCTTGAGAGCCTGGTCGCCGCCTGCGGAGAGCGCCGCGACAGTAACTTCTGCACGGCCTGCTTTACGGGCAGGTACCCGAAGCCCGGCAAAGGGACTTTATGAATGTGCTGATAATAGGAGCCGGAGCGCGCGAACACGCGCTAGGCTGGAAACTCGCGCAAAGCCCGCTGCTGGAAAAATTGTACGCTATACCCGCCGCGGCCGGTATGGCCGGACTTTCAGAATGCGCGGAGATAGCGCAGGATGATTTTGAGAAAATATATGTTTTTTGCCGCGACAAAAATATAACGCTGGCGGTTGTCGGGCCGGAAGCCCCGCTGGCCAAGGGGGTAAGCGACTTTCTGACGGCGAAGGGAATAAAGGTTTTCGGCCCGCCGCAACAGGGCGCCATGCTCGAGGCCTCCAAACAGTTCGCCAAGGAATTCATGGACAGGAATTCCATCCCCACCGCCGCATTCTCCGTGCTTTTTTCCGCCGAGTTCGCGAAAGAAAAAATAAAAGCCAACAAGAAATACCCGGTGGTGGTAAAAGCCGACGGGCTGGCCGCCGGAAAGGGCGTGCGTATCTGCCGCAGCGAGGCCGAGGCGCTGGAGGCCGTTTCAGATTTTATGGAGAAAAGGATTTTCGGCTTTTCAGGCTCCAAAGTGGTGCTGGAGGAATTCCTGACCGGCAGGGAAGCTTCCGTCATGGCCCTGGTGGACGGCAACACCTTCCTGATGCTGCCGCCGGCCAGGGACCATAAGCGGCTGCTCGACGGCGACGCCGGCCCGAATACAGGGGGAATGGGCGCCGTCTGCCCCGTTGGTATTTCTCCTGCCGATCTTGAGACCATAAAAACCGAGGTGTTGCAGCGGTTCGTGGACGGTTTGAAAAAGGAGCGCATCCCCTTCCGGGGCGTGATCTTCGCCGGGCTGATGTTCACTCCGGGAGGGGTTAAGGTCCTGGAATTCAATGTCCGCTTCGGCGATCCGGAAACGCAGGCCATAATGCCGCTGGTAAAATGCGATCTGTTGGCACTGCTGGACGCCTGCGCAGACGGCCGGCTGGCCGGCAAGCAGCCGACGGTCTCGGCGGAGACCTGTGTAACGGTGGTGCTGGCCTCAGAAGGCTATCCTGAAAGCCCGGTGAAGGGGAAACTGATAACCGGCCTGGACCAGGTCCCTCCCGGCGTCCTGGTCTTCCACTCCGGCACCGCCAAAAGAGACGGCGCCTGGCTAACCGCCGGCGGCCGCGTTCTTTCCATAACCGCCACCGGTCCGGATCTGGAAAAGGCCCGCGCTAAAGTTTACAATGCCGTATCAAAGATACACTTTGAAGGAATGCAGTACAGAAAGGATATCGGGTTGTGAGGCGAGATAGAATTATTTGTGGTCCTCAGCTTGTGAGGTTCTGTCGGGGCGGCCGGGGTGTTCCCCTGCGAACCCGGGCAGAGGAAACCCTTGCGTCGGTTTCCCCCCAGCCGCTGCGGCTGGGGCCCCCTTTCCGCAACGGGTTCGCAGGGGAACACCCCGGCCACCCCGAGCCCAGATTGCCGACGGGTTATGCAAATATGCGGTTGTCTCTAAAGCTGGATTTAAGATATTACATCAGGAGCATAAATGACTACTTATAAAAAAAGCGGCGTGGATATTAAGCTGGCGGATAAATTTACGGAATTTCTTGAGAAGAAGTCCAAGGCGATAGGCGGCTTCGCCGGGCTGCTGCCTATAGCGGAAACCAAAGATAAATACAGCCTGGTGGCTTCTACCGACGGGGTGGGCACCAAACTGAAACTTGCCTTCATGCTCGACAGGCATAATACCATCGGCATAGACCTGGTGGCCATGTGCGTCAACGACCTGCTGTGCTGCGGCGCGCGGCCGATGATCTTCCTTGATTATTATGCCACCGGCAAGCTCGACCTCGCAACCTCCAAGAAAATAATTGACGGCATACTGGAAGGCTGCCGGCAGGGCGAATCCGCCCTGCTGGGCGGAGAAACCGCCGAAATGCCCGGCTTCTACCAGCCCGGCGAATACGACCTGGCCGGCTTCTCCGTGGGCATAGTAAAAAATTCCGAGGTCCTTGACGGAAAGAAAGTCCGCGCAGGAGACGCCGTCATCGGCCTGGCGTCCACCGGTTTCCACTCCAACGGTTTCTCGCTGATACGCAAAATACTGGACGATAAAAAGCTCCTGAAAAAATACGCCGCGCGCCTGCTTACGCCCACACGGATATATGTAAAGGACATAAACAAACTGCGCGCCGCCCTGCGCAAAGAGCGCCGCGACGTGCTGGCCCTCGCCCATATAACCGGCGCCGGCATCCCCGGCAACCTGCCGCGCGTACTCCCCAAGAACCTCTCCGCCGTCATCCACACCAATTCCTGGAAAGTGCCGCCCCTGATGCGCGAGATCCAGCGCCTGGGCAATGTCCCCGAAGCAGACATGTGGGATTCGTTCAACATGGGCATAGGCATGATAGCCGTGGTCAAACGTGATGCTGTAAAGATCGCTTTGAAGACCATAAAAGGTTCCAAACTAATCGGCGAAATAGTGAAAGGCAACAACGAAGTGATCTTAAAGAAGTGATTAAATATAAGGGCTTTTGTAAGGAAATGGCAGGCAAATAATCGGAGCGGGTGCCGTGGGGGTGGTGCAGCAAACCCTCACGGAAGGCGAGGTGAGGACCGGCTTTAGAGCGAGGCATAATTATGCCTCGCGTCCGGTCCGCAAGGGCGCAGGCAATTTTTACAGCGAAAAATTGCCGAGCCGGGGCCGCGCAAAACCGCTATGCGGTTTATGCGTGGCTGCGTAAGCGCGGAGGCCGAGTGGGGAGGGGCGAGCACGGTGTGCGAGACCCCGTGTTTGCGGAACCAAACCCCCGGCAGGCCCCGCGAACCTGCAAGCCTGCCATTTCACTTTTCTTCCAGGAGACCTAATGAAAAACATCGTCGTATTTGCTTCGGGCGGCGGCAGCAATCTTCAGGCATTGATAGACGCCGTTAAAACCGGACAGATAAAAGGCCGCATAAACCTTGTCGTAGCCAATAAAAAAGACGCCGGCGCGCTGGAACGCGCGCGCCAAGAGGGCATACCGGCGCAACTGGCAGACCCTAAAGATTTTGAGAACCCTGAAGCATACGACAAGCGCCTCGCCGAACTCTGCTTGACGCACCAGGCCGACCTGGTCTGCCTCGCCGGCTTCCTGCTCAAGCTCGGCCCCAAAATGCTCTCGACCTTCAAAGGGAAAATAATTAACATCCATCCCGCCCTGCTGCCCGCTTTCGGCGGCAAGGGCTTCTATGGCCTCAAAGTCCACGCGGCCGTCATAGCGTCGGGCGCCAGGCTCAGCGGCGCCACCGCCCATTTCGTCGACGAAAATTACGACCAGGGGCCCATCATACTGCAGCAGTCCGTCCCCGTATTCCAGGACGATGCTCCCGAAACGCTGGCCGCCAGGGTGCTGGCGGTGGAGCATTCCATCTATCCCGCCGCCGCAGCCCTGTTCTGCGCCGGCCGCCTCAGCCTTGAAGCCGGAAAGGTCAAAGTCTCCGGCCCTGTCCCTGAAAGCGGCAAAGTCCGCCGGGCCCTTATCTCTGTGTCCGACAAAACCGGCGTAGTAGACTTCGCCCGAGGCCTGGCCGCGCAAGGCGTGGAGGTGGTTTCCACCTCCGGCACCTTCAAACTGCTGAAGGAATCCGGCGTGCCCGTGCGCGCGCTTGAAACGTTTACCGGCTTCCCGGAGATGCTCGACGGGCGCGTCAAGACGCTGCACCCCGCGGTGCACGGCGGCATACTGTACCGGCGCGACAATCCGGCGCACGTGGAGACCGTCTTTAAATTCGGCATCGAGCCCATAGACCTGGTGGCGGTGAACCTGTATCCCTTCGCCGAGACGGCGAAGAAAGCCGCGCCCTGGTCCGAAGAGCTGATTGAGAACATAGACATCGGCGGCGTGGCGCTGCTGCGGGCCGCGGCAAAGAACTACGGCGCGGTAACAGTAATAACCTCGCCTTCAGATTACGGCCGCAGCCTGGCAGCCCTGTGCGCTAACGGCGGCGTTATGCCGGAGGAACTGAAGAAAGAATTCGCCGTCAAAGCGTTCGCGCATACCGCGGCTTACGACGCCGCGATCAGCGGTGCGCTGTGCGGCGAGGTTGAGGCGCCTTTCCCCGCAAAGCTGGACATGAAGCTGAATAAAATAAGCGCGCTGCGCTACGGCGAGAACCCGCATCAGGCCTGCGCTCTATATTCCAGGAAACAAAGCCTGCCTTTCACCCAGATGCAGGGCAAGGAACTCTCCTATAACAATATCCTGGACGCCTACGGCGCCTGGCAGGCCGTGCGCGAGTTCTCCGGACCCGCCGCCGTCATCTTCAAGCATGTCACGCCCTGCGGGCTGGGCACAGGGGCAGACATAGCCGAAGCCTTCGAGCGCGCCTGGAGCACCGACCCGCTGTCAGCCTTCGGCGGCATCATCGCGGTCAACCGGAAACTGGACGGCCGCATAGCCGGGTTCCTGGCTAAAAAATTCATCGAGGTCATCTGCGCCCCGGATTATGACGGGCCGGCGCTGGAAGTGCTCTCTAAAAAACCAAACTTGCGCCTGTTGAAATGGGGGGAGTTCCCTAAGGACAGCATGGTCCTGAGGTCGGCGGGCGACGAAGTGCTGGTAAGCGGCGACGATAACAGGCTGCTGGGAGATAAATGGGCGGTTCCGACGCGAAAAAAACCTTCCCAAGAAGAGGAAGAGGCGCTGCGCTTCGCCTGGGCCGCCGTTAAATACGTTCGCTCCAACGCCATTGTGCTGGCCGATAAAGACCGTGCCGTCGGGATAGGCGCAGGCCAGATGTCGCGCGTGGACGCCGTGTTCATGGCCGGCCACAAGTACGGGGAATTCCTTAAGGCCAATCCCAGGCCCGGGCTGTTGGTGCTGGCTTCGGACGCTTTCTTCCCTTTCCCGGATTCAATAGAATCCGCCGCAAAACTGGGCGTGTCCGCCATAATACAGCCCGGGGGCTCGGTAAAAGACGCTGAAGTTGTAGCCGCCGCCGACCGGCTGGGCCTGGCCATGGTGCTGACCGGCATGCGCCACTTCAGGCATTGAGCCGGGCCGGTCTTAATCGCCCTGCCGCCTGTTGATCGTTGAAATTCCCGCCCCCTGCTTCTGAGCGGCGCGAAGCCGGGATCCTTCGCGGGGGTTCCAAATATCCACTGCGGTTCAGTCTGGAGCTGCTCCGGCTTTTTCCTCTGAGGACTGGTTTGATAGCCTTCCGGCAGTTATATATACTGTACCTGGTGTGACAGTTTGGGGAATATTTAAAGGAGGCGCAAATGCGCACAATTGTAAAACTTATACTGGCCGGCCTGGTGGCGGCGGGGGCGAATTCCGCGGCGTCGGCCGAGAACGCGCCGCAGAAACTTTTCCATATTGAGAACGACAAGCGGGTGGGCAACTTCAGCCTGCTGCAGGACGATTCCATAATAGCGATCCGGGAAAGAACGCGCCTGTGGAGCTATGACGGGAATACCGGCGCTAAACTCTGGGAGACCAAGGTCAAGGGCGGCGTGGACGACGGCATGCACCTGGTCTGGAACGATAAGCTTTATCTGATGCCCCTAAAGAAAGGCATGGTAGCTTTTGATGTCAACACCGGCAAGCAGGTCTGGGAAACGAAGCTCGACGTCAAGATGAAGGATTTCTACAAATCCTACAGCTACAAGGATAATTTTTTGCTGGAATTCGAGAAGGACATGATCTCGCTGAACCCGGATACCGGCGAGGTAGCCTGGCGAACTTCGGACATGGAATATTCCAAGGCGGCCGGCAAAGCCGGGGCGCAGCGGCTGTATTATATCAGCAAGGACTGGGGCAGCAGGATACTGCTGCTGGGCAAGAAAGGCCCGAGCCTCATAGACGCCAAGACCGGCAAGGTGCTGTGGAAGTCCGAGCATGACTTCTCCGACGAAATTGAAAAGCCGGTGCTGTTTACCAGCGCCGGCCAGGAGGCGGCGCTGCTGCTTTACGAGGAAGGCGCTTCCAGCATTGACCTGAAGACCGGCCAGGAAGCCTGGTTCATCAAGGACGAGTTCGAGGACGCCACCGGGCTGGTCCAGTTCGAGAAAGACGGCGGCAAATACTGCCTGTTCGCCTTCGGCAAAGAGCTGGTCATGTTCGACGCCCTGTCCGGAAAGATCCTCTGGCGGACCGGCAAGGACTCCGACCTGAAGGGGCGGCCTTACATGGTGCAGGCCGACGGCGGTAACCTGCTTATCCTTACCACGCGCAACCTGGGGACGAAGGGCGGCCTCCTCACCCTGTTCCGCGCCAGTTTCGATACCGGCGGCGTCGCGTGGAAGCGCGACCTGGCGTTCAGCAAGCAGATGCACATGAACTTCAAGATCCCCATCTTCGGGATCCGGATGCGCAACAGCGGCATCTGGTACCGGGACCCGATCAAGACCCCCAACGGGCTGCTTTTTCAGACCTGGGGCACGGCGACCAGAAAGCTCGACGATAAAGGCGAGCCGGGAGAGAAGGAGGGCGAAGGCCTTATCATGGTCAACCCCGAAACCGGGGACGTGGTGTGGCGCAGTTACTTCAAAGTGTTCGACACCGTTTCCGCCGACGCGCAGAAAATACTCGCCGGCGAGAGCGAGGCCGGCATAGCCGGCAAAGGCCGCAACGCCATGTCGGCCAACGACGTCGGTTATCAGAACATGATCCCCGCGCCGGTAATAACCGGGGACGTCGTCTACGCCATGGGCAATGAAGGCGTGCTTAAACTGGAGCTGGCTACCGGCAAGACCCTCTGGGAATCCCCCAAGTACGGGTATGTCTCTAAGATAATGGTGGACAACGGCGTTGTTTACGGTTTCCAGGGCAGCGCTTCCTGGGCTTATACCGCCGACGCAAAAAAGGAAAAGGCCGACGACGTTATCATCCAGTCCAAGAAGCAGGGCTATTTCAGCCTGGACGCCGCCAGCGGCAAGGAACTGTGGAATATCAAGAGCTCGAAAAAGCCGTATTCCATCTTTAACGCCATCGTCGGTAAGGATGGGAAGGACCTGTTCCTGTGCGACGGCAGGTACCTGCGCCGCCTGGACCTGACGCCCGCTACCAAGGGCTTCGCCTGGGAGCTGGACCTGAAAAAGTCAGATATCGGCGAAATAGGCGCCGAAGAGGGCGTAGTCTTCAAGGAGAGGGGCACCACCTTCTCCAATTACGGCAGCTACACTGAAAAAACCACCTCCTACGACGTGAGCATGCAGCACGGCGCCTGGCAGCTGGCCAACGGCGACCTGCTGGTGATCGCGGCCGAAGGCCCGGCCCGGATCAGCGCCGACGGCAAGATAAAGTGGAAGACCGAATGGGACTGGAAGCGCAACAAGATCAACTTCACCCCCACCAGGCTGCAGGCCGACAAGTACCTGGTTTACCAGTACAAGAAGAAGATCTTCTGCCTGGACCTGGAGACCGGCGAGATAAAATGGATGACCAAGGAAGCCAAGAACTCGGAGATAGAGTTCGACGCTAAAGAACAGAAGATGTTCATCGTTGACGACGACGAGGTCAGCGCCTACGCCATTTAAACGGCGGGCCGGCGCAACCGGCTGAAGAAAAAGCCCCGGCCGCAAGCCGGGGTTTTTTCTGGGTAACTATCGCCGGGACCGCGCCGCGGTAATTGCGGCGATCCGCCCGGTGTTTACTATAACTCAGGTTTTGTGTTAGAATTAATCGCAAGACCCCTGTGCGGGCTGTTCTTGCGAACAGTGCGACAGGGGTAATTTTTTGCGGAGGCGCGACTATGCCGGCACAACGCAACCTGGAAGCGGTGAACCCTTTGGACGGGCGCTACGCCTCTAAAATGGGCAGGCTCGGCGCCCTCACCGGGGAGGGCGGGCTGGCGAGGTACCGCACCCTGGTAGAATGCCGGTACCTGGCGAAGCTGGCCGCCACCCGCGGCCTGAAAATACGGCGGCTGACCCGCACTGAACTCTCCTTCCTTGAGAAACTCCCGCTGCTCGGCGAAAAGGACGTGCGGCATATCGTAGCCATCGAAGAAACCGGCGCGGGCGGCGTCGCGGCCACGCGGCACGACGTCAAAGCCGTGGAATATTTCATCAAAGAGAAGCTTTCGCGCACTTCGCTGCGCGATATAAAAGAGTTCGTTCATTTCGGCCTTACCTCCGAGGACGTAAATAATATTTCCTACGCGTTGATGCTGCGCGACTGCCTGGCCGTTGAAATTATTCCGGCCTTCGAGGAAATACTGGCCGCGCTGGACGCGCTGGCGCTGAAATACGCCGACACACCGCTGCTGGCCCGCACGCACGGCCAGCCCGCGGTGCCCACCACCTTCGGCAAGGAATTCCGCGTCTTCCACGCCCGGCTGCTGCGGCAGACGGAGCAGCTGAAGGCCGCGCATATCTGCGCCAAGCTCAACGGCGCCTCCGGCAATTATAACGCGCACGCGGCCGCCTTTCCCGGGACTGACTGGGAAAAGTTCTCGCGGGAATTCGTGGAAAGTTTCAACACCGGCCGCGGCCCCGCGCTGAGCCATAACCCTTTCACCACGCAGATAGAGCCGCACGACAGCTACGCCGAACTTTTCGACGCGCTGCGGCGCGCCGATACCATCCTGCTGGCTTTCTGCCAGGATATGTGGCGTTATATCTCCGCCGGGCTGGTGGTGCAGCGGGCCGTGGCGGGGGAAATAGGCTCTTCCACCATGCCGCAGAAGGTGAACCCGATCCACTTCGAGAACGCCGAGGGCAACCTGGGGCTGGCCAACGCCCTGCTCGGTTTCTTTTCGGCGAAGCTGCCGGTTTCGCGCCTGCAGCGCGACCTGTCGGACTCTACCGTGGAACGCAATTTCGGCGCGGCCTTCGGTTACAGCCTGGCCGCCTGCCGTTCGGTCCTGACCGGCCTGGGGCGTGTTTCGGTGAACGCGGCGGCGGCCCGCCTGGAGCTGGAGAGCCATCCCGAAGTGCTGGCCGAAGGCATTCAGACCATCCTGCGGCGCGAGGGCGAGACCGGGGCCTATGAGCTGTTGTGCAAATTTACGCGCGGGCGCAGCGTCGGCGCGGCGGAACTGGGGACTTTTATCGACGGGCTTAAACTTAAACCCGCGGTAAAAGCGGAACTTAAGCGGCTTTCGCCCCTGAACTATACGGGGCTAGCGGCCAAACTTGCGAAATTCAAGCGTTAAGGAGAAAAACATGCCTGTTGATATAGTTGTCGGCGGCCAGGCCGGGGACGAGGGAAAGGGCAAGATCTCGGCTTATCTCGCCAGTAAAAACAATTACGAATATTCCATACGCGTGGGCGGCCCCAACGCCGGGCATACTGTTTTTTTTAAGGATAAGATCTATACCCTGAAGACCATGCCATCCGGCTTCGTGAACCCGCGCACCAAACTGGTGCTGGGCGCCGGCACTTACATTATTACCGACTGGCTGGAAAAAGAGATGCAGATGACCGGCGGCGCGGGCCGGCTGATCATAGACCCGCACGCGGTGATAATTGAACCGCGCCACACCGCGGCCGAGCGCGCCGACGCGCGTATGATGGGAAAAATAGGCAGCGTGGGCACCGGCCTGGGCGCCGCGGTGCGCGACAGGGTGGACCGCAAAAAACTGCGCTTCGCCAAGGACGAGCCGCGCCTTAAAAAATACGTCAAGGACGTTCCCGAACTGCTTAACAAGGCCCTGGCCAGAGGCGCCGGCCTGCTGCTGGAGGGCACGCAGGGCATGAAGCTTTCCGTGCTGCACGGCGAGTACCCTTTCGTCACTTCGCGCGACACCACTGCCGCCACCTTTATGGGCGAGGCCGGCCTCGGCCCCAAGTACGCCGGCGACGTGTACGCGGTGTTCAAGCCCTATGTCACCCGCGTTGGCCCCGGCCTGGTAGCCAGCGAGATGCGCGACAGGAAAAAACTAGCCAAGTACCACACCGCCGGCCGCGAGGTGGGCAGCGTCAGCGGCCGCCTGCGGCGGGTGGGGGGCTTCGAGATGGACGTGGCCCGGCAGACCGTGATGATAAATTCAGCCACGCAGCTGGCCATCACGCATGTCGACATGCTGGGCGGGGCGGATATTTCCAAGGGCGTAAAAAGCTTCACGGGCGAGGCGAAGAAATTCATGGCCACGCTGGAGAAGGTCTGCTCCGTCTACCCGTACCCCAAAGTGCGGCTGGTCTCTTACGGTCCCGGCCTGTTCGACGTGCTGGACCTGAAGCGGGGAAAATAGTTCCAGGGCGGGCGCCGCCCGGAGCAGAGACAGCAATTAGTCTGAAAACTGTCTTTTATCCGGCCGCGGCGCGGTCCGTTAAGGCTCCATGTTCGAAATATCAGTGCTTGCCGCAGTGTTCCTGCTCATAGCCGTGCGCCAGGTAGGGGCGCTGCGTTTTGAGATCTGGCAGGTCATGTGCGGCGGGGCGGCCGCCGTGTTGCTGGCGGGCGGGATAAGCCCCGCGGCGGCGCTGAGGGCCATAGACGCCGACGTGATGGTTTTCCTTTTCGGCATGTTCGCCGCCGGGCAGGTTTTAGAACTGAGCGGCTGGCTGGCCCACGCCAAGTACAATGTGTTCAAGCGGGCGCGCACTGAGGAAGGCCTGCTGCTGCTGCTGGTGTTCTTCATGGGCGCGGCTTCGGCCGCGCTGATGAACGACACGCTGGCAATAATCGGCACGCCGGTGGCGCTGCTGCTGGCCCGCAAGCACGGCATCTCCCCCAAGGCCCTGCTGCTGGCGCTGGCTTTTTCGATCACCGTCGGCAGCGTGATGAGCCCCATCGGCAACCCGCAGAACCTGCTGGTGGCGGTGAAGGGTGGGATCGCCGCCCCTTTCCTGACATTCCTGAAATACCTGGCCGTTCCCACCTTGCTGAACCTGTGCGCCGTATTCCTGCTGGTGCGGCATTTTTACCGGGAGGAATTCACCGCCGACAGGCTGGCCCATTCCCAGGAGCCGGTAAAAGACAAGGCGCTGGCCCGGCTGGCCAGGGTGACCGCCGCGGTGCTGGGCATCATGATAGCGGCGAAAATAGCACTGGCCTATATTTCTCCCGCGCTGGATTTCCGCCTTACCTGGATAGCGCTGGCTGCCGCGGCGCCCGGGCTGCTGTTCAGCCCGCGCCGCCTGGAGCTGCTGCGCCGGACGGACTGGAGCACGCTGGCTTTCTTCGCGGCCATGTTCGTCCTGATGCAGGCCGTCTGGGATACGGGCGTCTTCCAGGGGCTTATCGCCGGTTCCGGCGCGGAACTTCACGGGGTGGGGCCCGTTATGGCGGTAAGCGTGGTCCTGAGCCAGTTCATTTCCAACGTGCCGCTGGTGGCGCTTTACCTGCCCGTGCTGAAGCATTCCGGCGCCGGCACACCCGAGCTGATGGCGCTGGCGGCCGCTTCAACTTTTGCCGGCAACCTGTTCATCCTGGGCGCGGCCAGCAACGTGATAATAATCCAGAACGCCGAGAAAAAGGCCGGCCAGACCATAACCTTCACGGAGTTCGCACGCATAGGGATACCGCTTACTTTCATAAATGGCATAATATACTGGCTCTGCATAAAGTTCACCTGAAAAGGGCAAAAAATGACCGTTCCCACCGGGAAAGACGAGCGCAGGAAGGACATGAAAGAGTTCTTTAATTTCATGGTCTTTCCCTTTTCGTTGGCAGTAATAAATTCCGCTTTTTTTAAAATGGCCATGGTCAGTTTAACCGGGCTTCCCGGCAGCCAGAAATACCTGGTGCATGTCAGTTCCGCCGGCTGGCTGGGGTCCGATTTCGGCTTTTCATTCGCCCTGATGATCTGCCTGGTCTATCTCTGGGGCCGGCCGGCTTATTTATATGTGCGGCAGCCCACGGAACAGCTCAAAGAGATCCTGCGGCGCAGGATCGGCAATGTTTACCGGGACGCCCTGCTGATGCTGGTGCTGGTGCAGGCTGCCGCGTTCGCTATGCTTTCTGTAACGCCCGGCCTGGTCTCAAGAGCGGAACTTGCCGCCGCCGGGGTGTCCTTCTTTGCCCAGGCCGCCATGCTGGTGGTCTATATCGATTATCATCTGTCCGGTCAAAAGAACCTGATGCAGGCGCTGTACTCGGCCGAAGAATTATCCCGCCCCAAAGGCGGATTTTCCATCCCGGTATACATAAAACTCTCCATGCTGATAATCGGGTTCGCGATAATCCCGTTCCTGCTGGTGGGCATTGCGGCCTCCAAACAGGTGCCCTGGGAACAGCTTAATCCGTACCTGATCTGGATGCTTTTTATTTCCGGCATCGTGCTGCTGCACGGTATCAATAACGTTTATTGCGGCATACAGAAACCCCTGGACGGCCTTATAGGCAGGATGAAGAACGTCGCCGGGGGCGATTATTCCAAGACCCGCATCTATTTCTCCGATGAAGTGGCCGCCCTGAAGACCGGCTTCAACGAGATGGTGGACGGGCTCAGGGAGCGCGAAGAGCTGCAGGACACCTTCGGCAAGTATCTTTCGATAGAAATAGCCAGGGAGCTGCTAAATAACAAGAAGGTGAACCTGGGCGGGGAGGACATGGAGGCCGCCGTGATGTTCTGCGACATCCGCAACTTCACCCCGCTCAGCGAGAAGCTTTCCGCCGCCGGGCTGGTAGAGTTCCTGAATAATTATTTCCGGTATGTGACGCCGGCCATCACCGCCCACAACGGCGTCATAAACAAGTTCATCGGCGACGCCGTAATGGCTATCTATACCCCGATGCTCGGCTCGCATAACTTCGCGCTGGACGCCGTGCGCTCCGCCGTGGAGATGCGCACGGCGCTGGCGGAATACAACGCCTCCGGCGGCGCGCCGGGCAGGGTGGAGTTCGGCATCGGCATACATTCCGGCAGGCTGGTGGGGGGTAATATCGGCACCCTTTCGCGGCTGGAATTCACTTTTATCGGCGACACCGTGAATATCGCTTCCCGCCTGGAATCTAAGACCAAGGACCTGGATACCGATATCCTGGTTTCTCAGCCGGTGCTCGGGGGCCTGGGCGCGGACCGGGCCGGGTTCAGCTTTGAAAGCGTCGGCCGGGTCGCGCTGAAAGGCAAGGCCGAGCCGATGGAACTTTACAAGGTCCTCTGACCGCTATGCTCCCGCTGCTTTACCTTACCGACGGCAGGAACAGGGACCTTATCCCCGACGAGGCCGGCATTGACCGCGCTTTCAGGGCCGCCGGGATCGAAATTGCCGTCAAGGTCTGGGACGAGACCGACTGGAACTCCTACGCGAACATCCTGATCCGGACCCCCTGGGATTACGCTTTGAAGACGGGGCTTTTCCTGGAGAAGCTCAGCGGCGCCGCGCAGCGGGGGGCGAACATCCTCCATCCCGAAAAGACCGTGAGATGGAACATCGACAAGAGCTACCTCGTCGAGCTGTACCGCAAAGGGCACAAGGTGGTTCCCACCTATATCGAAGATGAGTTCGGGCCGGCAACGCCGGGAAAATACTTCAAAAAGCACGGGACCCTGGTGCTGAAGCCGCGTATCGGCGCCGGCGGCAGGGATACGTTCAAAGTGTCCCCTGAAAGCGCTCCGTCGTCGTACGCGGCCTTGCGCGGCCGTTCCGTCCTGGTGCAGCCCTTCATCCCGGAAATAGAGACCGGCGGAGAGTACTCCTTCATATTTTTCGGCGGGGAATTCTCCCACGCGGTGCTGAAAAAAGCCCGCGGCGGAGAATTCCGCGTGCAGGACAGGCACGGCGGCACGGTGGAGGCTTACTCCCCGTCAGCAGCCGAGATCGGTGAGGCCGCGGCCCTGCTGCGCGGCGGCCCGGATACAGTTTATGCCCGGGTGGACGCCGTTAAACGCGGCGGGGAACTGCTGCTGATGGAGCTTGAGATCCTCGAGCCGGAGCTGTTCTTCAGGTTTTCCCGCGACGGCATGGCCCGCTTCGCCGCCGCCGTGCGGAAGAGATTATGAAAATGGACTAAAAAGGCCCCAAACCTTCCGGTTACTCCCCATATTCAGAGAAAACGGAGTGGCAGCCGGGGTTTGGTGGAGCAAACCCTCACGGAGGCCGACGCTTGCGTAAGCGCGGAGGCCGAGTGGGGAGTGGCGGCCACGGTGAGGCCCGGCTTTAGAGCGAGGCATAATTATGCCTCGCGTCCGGGCCGCAAGGGCGGAGGCAATTTTTACAGCGAAAAATTGCCGAGCCGGGGTCGCGGAAAACCGCTATGCGGTTTATCCGTGACTGCGCGACCACGTGTTTGCGCAACCAAACCCCGGTTGCCACGACTGAGATCCCGCCGCTTTGCGGTTCTAGTAAAATTTCCCCGGACGCTAAAACAAAACCGAATAAGGTAAAATATCGTTTATTATGAAAGAAACGCGCAACCTTATAAAAATCCTTGCCGAAGCCATTGACAGCGGCCGAACCGCGGCCTTTGTCACCGTAATCGCGGTGGATGGTTCCACGCCCCGGGAAGCCGGCGCGAAAATGCTGGTGTACGAGGACGGTTCCATAGAGGGCACCGTGGGCGGCGGCACCATAGAGGCGCTGACCATAAAAAAAGCCGTGGAATGCCTTAAGCAGGGCGCGGGCGGGAAATTTGTTTTCGACTTGAAGCCCAAGGGCAATACGGGCATGATCTGCATGGGCAAGATGGAAGTTTTCGTGGATGTTTATAAAAACCCCTTCAAAGTGCTGATCCTGGGCGGCGGCCATGTGGCGCTGAAAATAGCCGAGGCCTGCCGCCTGGCCGGCTATCCTTACTCGGTGGCCGACGACAGGCCGGAGTTCGCCAACGCGGACCGCTTCCCGGCCGCCCTGGCTGTAATTAACGAGCCGCCGCATAAAGCCGTAGCGTCGGCCGGCGTGGACAAGGATACGTACGCGGTAATAGTCACCCGGGGCCACGCGCTGGACAAGGAATGCCTTGAAGCGCTTATGAAAACTCCGGCGGCCTATATAGGCATGATAGGCAGCGCCCCCAAGGTGGGCGAGATATTCCGCCTTTTAGGGAAAAAGAAGCTTTACCCGCTGAAAGACCCGCGCGTGCATTCTCCCGTAGGCCTTAACCTGGGGGGGAAGGCGCCGGGCGAAATAGCCGTCTCCGTGCTGGCCGAGATAATTAAGGTCCACTACCGGCGCGACGGCGCGCACATGCGGCTGTCTGAAAAAGCCTGAAGCCGCTTTGCCGGCGGGTACAGCGGCTGCCGCGGATAACCCCGGCCATATATATAGCTTTCGCGAAAAAGTTATAATAAGGGCGGGGCTTGCAGGCCAAAGCCGGGGGGCTTCTTGATCGGCGCAGCTTCGGCTATAGCCGGCGCGGTAAGGACGCTGCCGGAGCGCGCGTGAATTCGGCGCGCCGCTGCCGGGAAAGATGAAAGGAATTTGAAAAAATCAGGCGCGGGAGAGCACTATGAAAAATGTATTTAAAGTTCTGCTGACGGGGTTTCTGTTCCTGTCCGCATTTTCCGCCAGGGCATACGCCGAGGATAAATACTCGCAGCTGGCCTCTGAAATAAGCACCGCCGGCTCGGAGATCTACGGCAAGAAAATAGCCATCATCCCCTTCTCCTACGCCGACGGCCGGGCAGGCGCCACCAAGGACGGCTCAGTGATCTCCGAGCGGCTCACCATAAAGATGATCAATATGCACAAGTTCGAGATAATCGAACGCAGCGTGCTGGACAAGGTGATGAACGAATTGAAACTGCAGTCCTCCGGCGTTATAGACGCCTCCAGCGCCAAGCAGCTGGGCAAGGTGCTGGGCGTGGAAGCCATCGTCACCGGCACCCTGGTGGAAATGCAGGCCGGGGAGATAGAGGTCAACGCCCGCCTGATCAAGACCGAGACCGCGCAGGCCATAGGCGCTTCGCAGATCGCGGTTAAAAAAGACTGGGTCGGCGACGCCACCACCGCCCAGCAGCGGCCCGTTTACCAGGAGGCTCCCCAGCAGCAGTACCAGCAGCCGGTCTACCGGGAGGCACAGCAGCCGGTTTACCAGCAGCCGGTGTCCAAAAATTACGTACGGCAGAAAGGCCAGTATGAATACGGCTATTTCGATATCTTCATGGGTTTGGGCTCACCCAATATCGCGCTGGAATTCGAGAACCCGAACAACACCATCTACCTTACGGCCCTCGATATTACCGGCCCGTCCAACGGCCCTTACCGGTCCGTGAAATGGGATAAACTGGAAACGGCGGGTTTTGGCCCGCTGTCGATGCGCGTCGGCGGCTATGGCAACGGCAATGTCGGCGGGGCTTTTGAGTTCGGCGTGGAAAGGCGGAATATCAAGCCCCAGACCACAACCTGGAGCCTTAACGGCCACGCCCCGGGGACTTTTACTTTCAGCAGGGAGGATTACCTTACCGTCACCTCGTTCTATATGGCCGGAAACCTTATGGTCCGGTTCACGAAAAAGACCGTGGTGGAGCCGTACATGGGGCTCGGGCTCGGTCTTTCGCTCAACGCTATCAGCCTGCCGTATGTTAAAGGGTATACCAACACTTCCACTTTCTCCACCCCCACGGACGATTTCGGGCTGGGCCTGGTTTTTAATGTGCCTTTCGGTGTAAGGATAAAGACCGGCACCATGCAGCTGGTGGCTGAAATGCGGTTCCAGCTCAATACGATGTCCTTTGACAGGGGCATAACCGGTGAAAGCGACACCATTACCGTCAGCGGCGGGTATTTTAACGTCGGGCTGGGCTTTAACTTCTAGCGGAGGTCTTTCTTCAGCTCCCGGCCGGAGCAGGGGATGAAAGATTCGCGTCGTCCCGCCGGCTTGCGTCCCGGACAGTCTGCGTAGAAGCCGGGCGGGTCCGTCCGGGCAAGTTTTTACTGAGGCTTGGGAAAAAATGAAAAAATTGCTTGCCGCAGCTCTTTTTGCCTGGCCCTGCGCCGCCGCGGCGCAGACCGCCGCCGCCGACCCGCTGCTGGCCGCGCTGAAAACGGAATTAGCCCGCAGCGTGGCCGGCCTTAAGAACGCCGAACCCGCGCCGCTTTACTACCTGGGTTACGAAGCTTACGACCGGACCAATTATTCCTTATCCGCCCGCCTCGGGTCGCTGTCCAACGAGGATTACCGCCGCAGCCGCCAGCTGGATGTGGACGCGCGCGCGGGTTCCGCGGCGCTGGATAATACGCACGAATTCAAAGGCGGGAACTCCTCCGGCAATTCCAAACAGCAGCGCTATTTCTCCCTGCCGGTGGAGGACGACGCCGCGCCGCTGCGCGCCGAGATCTGGAGCCTTACCGACCAGGCTTACAAGACCGCCCAGGACCAGTACGCGAAAGTGCAGATGAACAAAAGCGTGACGGCCGAGGAGGAGGATAAGTCCGCGGATTTCTCTTCGGCGCCGGTGGCCGGTTTCTACGAGAAGGCAGTATTCCCGGATATCGACAAGGCCCGGTTCCGGGCTATGGCGCGCCGGCTTTCAGAGAAATTCAAGCCGTACGATTTTATCTACAACTCCGAAGTAAGCCTGATGGCGGAGACCGTAAACCGCTATATGGTCAATTCCGAGGGCGCCGGCATCGTTACCGGGAACACCTACGTGCGTTTCATCTATTCGCTCTATACCCGCACTCCCGACGGAATGGACCTGTCACGCGTGAAGATCTACGACTCTGATACCCCGGGCGAAATACCGGGCGAAGCCGTGATAGGAAAGGATATCGACGCTTCCATCTCCGAGCTTAAGGCTCTGCGCGACGCGCCTCCGGAACAGCCCTACAGCGGCCCGGTACTGCTTGAGAGCCGCGCTGCCGGGGTGTTCTTCCACGAAATACTGGGGCACCGGCTGGAAGGCCACCGTCAGAAAAGCGAGGATTCCGGGCAGACCTTCGCAAAAAAAGTCGGCCAGCCCATAATGCCTTCTTTCCTGAGCGTCTTCGATGACCCTTCGCAATACCGCTACGGCAGCCAGTTCCTGCGCGGCTTTTACCGCTACGACGACGAGACCGTGCCCGCGCAGAAGGCCGAGCTGATCACCGGCGGCGTCCTGAAAGGCTTTTTGATGAACCGCTCGCCTATCAGGAATTTTCCCGTCTCCAACGGGCATGGCCGCCGCAGCGACGGGCGCGGCCCCGTTGCCCGTATGGGCAACCTTATAGTCGTTTCCACGAAAACTGTTCCTTATCCGGAGCTGCGCGCCGCGCTTATCGGCGAGGTTAAAAAAGCGGGCAGACCTTACGGCCTGGTGGTGACCGACATTTCCGGCGGGTTCACCATTACCGACCGGTACCTGCCCCAGAGCTTTTCTGTGAACGTTACGCTGGGTTATAAAGTTTACGCCGACGGCCGCCCGGACGAGGCCGTGCGCGGGCTTAACCTTATAGGCACCCCGCTGCAGACTTTCTCGCGCATAGTGCTGACCGGCGACGACTACGGCGTATTTAACGGCACCTGCGGCGCCGAATCCGGCTGGGTGCCGGTGTCGGCGGTGGCCCCGAGCCTGCTTTTTTCCGAAATGGAAACAGAGAAAGTGCAGAAGGCCAACGACAAGCCGCCCGTGCTGAAACCGCCTTTTACGGACAAAGGCTTATGAAAAAATTTACCGCGAACCTGTTCTTTATTTTTTTAGCGGCCTGCCCGGCGGCGGCCGCCGAAGACGTGGTGCTCAAAGCCATGTCGGACGAGATGCAGCGCACCGTGCAGAAACTGCAGATGGACAGCCTGGATAAGCCGTATTTCGCGTCCTACTACGTAATGGATTCCACCGAAAGCTCCATTTCGGCGGTGTTCGGCTCCCTGCGCGACGATACCGCTTATATTTCGCGCAACGCCGCGGTGGACCTGCGCGTGGGGACCATGGCTTTCGACAGCTCCGGTTATATCGGCCAGGATTTCAACGGCTATAAGCCCGGCTCCGATCCCCTCAACGAGGAGGACGGCTACGACGCGCTGCGGTTCTCGCTGTGGTCGCTGACGGACGAAGTCTACAAGAAAGCGCTGGAAAAGTATTCGCAGAAAAAAGCGTACCGGAATAAAAAGAACATTACCGAACTTTACGGCGACCTGTCGGCGGAAAAACCGGAGTCTTACTTCTCCGACCGGGAAAGCCCGGAGCCTTACGACCCCGCGGCCTGGCGCGAGAAGATAAAAGAGCTCTCCGCCGTTTTCCGCGCCTATCCCAAGGTGCAGGGCTCGCAGGTCTCTTTCGACAGGGCGCTGCGCACGGTGCGCTTCGTGAACAGCGAAGGCACGCGCTACCGCTACTGGTGGGATAAGGTCAGCATGGACGTCCGGGCCACGGTGCAGGACAGGACCGGGCTGCGCATAGCCGACGAAAAAAAATTCGCCTGGCGCTCCCTGGCCGCGGTGCCGCCTTTAAAGGAACTGGCCGCCGAGATAGAGACCTTCGCCAGGAATATGAGCTACATGGTGGATTCTTCCACCGCCGAGGTTTACCTGGGGCCCGTGCTCTTCGAAGACCAGGCGGCGGCGGAGTTCCTCAACCAGCTGTTCGTCCGCAACATCTCTTTCGCCCGCACTCCCTGGGCCGACCGCGAGGAATGGGTGCATTATTATATAGATTCCGGGGAACTGACAAAGAAGCTCAATATGCGGGTGCTGCCGGCGTTCATGCAGGTTTCCGATAACCCGCTGGCGGACTCCTACGCCGGCGTGCAGCTGAACGGGAGCTACCCTGTGGACAACGAGGGCGTGCGGCCCGCCCCGCTGGAGCTTGTGAAGAACGGGAAGCTGACCGGTTTTTATATGGGCCGCGGCCCGGTAAAGGAATTCCGCAATTCGAACGGGCACGGGCGGGGTTTTTACAATGAATTCTCCTCGCCGCGCCCCGGCAACGTCTTTTTCTCGGCGAACCCGGATAAGCGCGCCGCCCCGGCGACCCTGAAAAAGGAACTGCTCAGGCTGGCCGCCGAGAACGGGCTCGACTACGCGCTGCTGGTCCGGCGCCTGGATACGGAAGACCAGAAAAAATCCGAGGACCTGCTGGCGGGCCCGGTGCTGGCTTACAAGGTGAGCGTTAAGGACGGGTCTGAAACCGTTCTCGGCGGGGCGGAGTGGACCGGCGTCACTTTCCGGGCGCTGCGCGACATCCTGCTCGTTTCCGACGCGGACTACGTCTACAACTATTACCAGCCGGGGCCGTTCCTGTACAACCGCGGCTATGTCCCGGCTTCCATAATAGCGCCCGGCGCGCTGCTGGTGCAGGAAATGGAACTGAAGCCGACCGACAGCAAGCCGGACCGGCAGCCTTACCTGCCGCACCCGTACTTCGCTAAATAAAACCTGGAAGGTCTTGCCCGGATGAACCCATATGGTGTCGTGAATACCAGCGCTGCCGCAACGCTCCGGGCCGCGCGCGGAGGCGTCCGATGCTGAATGAGGGGCGCTATAAGCGGCAGGCCGCGCTGGGCGTGATCGGGCCGGTCGGCCAACGCAAGCTCGCCGGCAGCACCGTGCTGGTGGTAGGGTGCGGGGCCCTGGGCAGCATGCAGGCCGAATTCCTGGCCCGCGCCGGAGTCGGCCGGCTTATTCTCGCCGACAGGGATATTCTTGAGCTCCACAACCTGCAGTCCCAGCTGCTCTACGACGAGAAAGATGTGGCCGGGCGGCTGCCCAAAGCCGAGGCCGCGGCGCGGCGCCTGCGCGCGGTTAATTCTTCTATAAAGATCGAGGCCGTGATAACGGATGTTAACGCCGCGAACATCGAAGAACTGGCGGGGCCGGCGGATATCATCCTCGACGCCAGCGATAATTTCGGGACACGCTACTTATTGAACGACGCCGCGGTCAGGGCCGGCAAGCCCTGGGTGTACGGCGGCGTACTGGGCAAGGACGGCATGGTGCTGGCGGTGCGCCCCGGCCAGGGGCCCTGCCTGCGCTGTGTGTTTGAAGAACCGCCCGAGGGGCGCCGGCTGCAGACCTGCGACACACAGGGCGTTCTGAACACCGCCGTGGCCTGGACGGCCGCGCTGCAAGTTACGGAGGCGCTCAAGTTCCTCACCGGCGCGGCCGCGGAGTCCCGCCTGCATACGCTGGACGTGTGGAGCTGCTCGGCCGGTTCCATCGCCGCGCAGCGGCGCGCCGGCTGCGTTTGCTGCGGCCTGCGCCGGTTCGAATTTCTCGACGCCGCGCCGGGCGCGGCCCCCACGCTTTTATGCGGCAGGCACGCGGTGCAGCTTGTGGCGCGCGCAAAGCCCGGCCCGGACTTCGCGCGGCTCAGCGAGAAGCTGGCGCCGCTGGGCGCAGTTACGGCCAACGGGCTGCTGCTGGAATTCACCTGCGGCGCCCACCGCCTGGTGGTCTTCGCCGACGGCCGGGTGCTGGTAATGGGCACCGCGGACACGGACGAGGCGAAGCGTCTCGCGGAAAAATATATCTGGAACCTGTAAGGAGTCACGAATGCTGAGCTTTATCCTTAATCAGACGCTAGTCCGGACGGAAGAACGCCCGGGGCTGACCCTGCTGGAATATATACGCGGCGTCGCCTGCCTGTCGGGCACCAAAGACGCCTGCCATGAAGGCGAATGCGGCGCCTGCACCGTGCTGGTGGGCTCCCGCCAGGCCGACGGCACCGTGGCCTACAAGGCCTGCGCTTCCTGCCTGCTGCCCCTCGGCGGCGCGGATGGCTGCCACGTCGTCACCGTGGAAGGTCTGAGCGGGGATAAACTCACCCTCGTGCAGCAGCTCATAGTAGACCATAATGCCTCGCAGTGCGGTTTCTGCACGCCCGGCATAGTGCTGTCCCTGACCGGCTTCTGCCTGGGCAGCCCGGCGCTGACCTATGAAAAAGCGGTGGACGCGCTGGACGGTAATATCTGCCGCTGTACCGGCTATGTCTCCATCCGCAGCGCCGCGCGCGCCCTGTGCGAAAAGCTGGCGGCCGCGGCTGCCGCGCCCGGCGGCCGTACTGCCGCGCTGACCGCCGCCGGCGTGCTGCCCGCCTGGTTCGCGGAGATCCCCGGCCGCCTGGCGGAGTTGAAGACCGGGCCCGCGCCGGCCGCGAAGGCCGCGGTGCTGGTTGCCGGCGGTACCGACCTGTTCGTGCAGAAACCTGAACAGTTGCTCGAAAACGAGCTCTGCTTCCTGTCGCAGCGCCGCGACCTGGACTATGTCCGCGTGGATGGCGCTGTGCTGCGCGTCGGCGGGGCGGTCACTATCGAAGATTTCCGCAACGCTGAAGCCGTGCGCGAACATTTCCCGGGCCTGACCCGGGACCTGCTGCTGCATTCCTCCGCCATCCTGCGCAACAAGGCCACGCTCACCGGCAATATCGTCAACGCCTCGCCCATCGGCGACGCGGCCATCATCCTGCTGGCGCTGGGCGCGCGGCTGGTCATAGAAGGCTCCGCCGGAGAACGCGAAGTGTCGCTCTCTAAGTTCTTTCTCGGCTATAAGAAAACCGACCTGGCTTGCGGCGAGCTAGTCCGCGAGATCGTTATCCCGCTGCTGCCTGCCGGCGCCAGCTATCACTTTGAGAAAGTGTCCAACCGGACCACGCTGGATATTGCGGCGGTAAATACCGCGCTGCGTCTTACAACAGGCAGCGGCGGCGCTATCACCGGCCTGAGCCTGGCCGCCGGCGGCGTGGGGCCCGTTCCTTTGCTGGTGGGCGGCCTTGAAAGGTTTCATGGCAGCAAGCCGGATTCGGCTACGGCGGACGCCATAGCCAAAGCCGCCGAAGCCGCGGCCAAGCCTATCGACGATATACGCGGCCGAGCGGCGTACAAGAAGCTGCTGCTGGGCCAATTGGTGCGCGCCCATTTCCTTGCGTTCGCCGCAGCGGGGGAGGCCGTATGAAGAACGAAGACATGAACATGCACGTGCGCGGCGCTTCGCGCTTCGTGGACGACATCCCGGTGGCCGAGACCTGCCTGCACGCGGTGCTTTATACTTCGCCCGTGGCCCGCGGCAAAATAATTTCTTTGGATGTCTCCAGGGCCGCCGCCGCCGAGGGCGTGGCGGCGGTGTACACGCACCGCGACGTGCCCGGCCTTAACCAGGTGGGGCATGTGCTGAAAGACCAGCCGCTGCTGGCCATAGACAGCGTGGAATACATCGGCCAGCCCATAGCGCTGGTGGTGGCCGACACGCGGCGCAACGCGCAGCGCGCGGCTAAACTCATTAACGCCGACATCGAAAAGCTCGAGGCGGTGTTCGACCCGCGCGCGGCGGCCGCCAAAGGGCTGGTGCACGGCGCAAAGCGTGTTCTCGTGAACGGCGAGCCCGAAGCGGCTTTCAAGAAGTGCAAGTATATCGCTGAGGGGCGGCTTTCCAGCGGCCCGCAGGAGCATTTCTATTTCGAAACCCAGCGCGCGCTGGCGGTGCCGGGCGAGCACGACACTATCAAGGTGCACGCCAGCGCCCAGTCGCCGGGCACTTTCCACCGCCACATTGCCGAGGTACTGGGCATACCCATGCACAAGGTGGAGCTGGACATCAGGCGCCTCGGCGGCGGTTTCGGCGGCAAGGAGTCCACGGCCGTCTGGATAACCGCGCCGGCCATGGCGGCTTTCCTGCTTAAGCGCCCCGTAAAACTGGTGCTGGGCCGCAACGAGGACATAGCCACTTCCGGCAAGCGCCACGCCTACGAGTACGACTACAAGCTGGGCCTGGACGCCGACGGCAGGATCATGGCCTACCAGATAGACCTGTTCCAGCATGCCGGCGCCTGCGCTGACATTTCGCTGGCGGTGCTCGGGCGCTCCTTCCTGCACGTTTCAGGTTCGTACAATATCCCCAATATCCGCGTCACCGGGATAAGCTGCCGCACCAATATTCCGCCCAACAACGCTTTCCGCGGTTTCGGCGTGCCGCAGGGCACCTTCGCTATAGAAGCCGCGCTCAACCACGCCGCCGAGCTGATGGGCGTGGATGCGGAAACTATCAAGCATAAGAACCTGCTGCGCGACGGGGATACTCTGCCCTACGGCGTAAAACTGGAGGCCGTGAACGCCGGTCGCTGCTGGGAGACGCTGGATAAGAAGGTGGACCTGGCCGCCCGCCGCGCCGCGGCGGAAAAGTATAACCGGACGCATACCGACACCAAGCGCGGCCTAGCCGTAGTGCCGGTCTGCTTCGGCATCTCTTTCGCGCAGATGGCCTTGAACCAGGCCAGCTCGCTGGTGAATATTTACGTCGACGGCAGCGTTTCGGTGAGCACCGGCGCGGTGGAGATGGGTCAGGGCGTAAACACCAAGATCCGTATAATAGCCGCGCGCACGCTGGGCATCCCCGTGGAGAAAGTGCGGGTGGATACCACCAACACCTCCCGCATCCCCAACGCTTCCCCGACGTCGGCCAGTTCCGGCGCCGACCTGAACGGCATGGCCACCAAAATGGCCTGCGAGAAGCTGCGCGACCGCCTGCGCGAGTTCGCCGCCAAGCATTTGGCTTGCGGCGACCCCGCTTCTGTAGCCATCCGCGACGGCGACGTATGCGTGGCCGAGAAGCGCTCCGACCTGGGCTGGGACAAGCTTGTGGCCGCCGCGCAGTGGGCGCGCGTGGACTTGTCCGAACACGCTTTCTACGCAACGCCCAACCTGCATTATGACCTCAAAGCCGAACGCGGCCGGCCCTTCGCTTATTACAGCTACGCCACGTCGCTTACCGAGGTGCTGCTGGACTGCGTGCGCGGTACCTATACCATCGAGTCCGTGGACGTGGTGCAGGATGTGGGGGAATCCCC
>DAOPZW010000003.1:0-44971 GCA_035353595.1 Elusimicrobiales bacterium
TATTCTACAGCAGGTCTATTTATTTTGTTGCACTAGCGTTTTGAACTCGTGGCGCGCCCTCTTTTCCGGACGTATTCCTGCCAGCCTCGAATTTCGGGGTTTCTTACTTCACGCGGTCTATGATCTGCGCATATTTGGCCGCGAACGCCTGTTCGGAAAAGCCGGACTGCACCAGCTGCCTGGCCCGTGTCCCGGTGTTTTCCCTGAGCGCCGGGTCCGCCCGGAGTTTCTCGACGAGCTCTACCCAGTCCCCCGGGGTGCGCGCTATAAAACCGGCGCCCTCAGGGATATCGCTGATATAGGCGTCCAGCGGGCCGGCCACCACCGGCAGCCCCAGGCCCATCATCAGCAGCGCCCTCCCGGAAGGTTTGGCGGCCACGAACGGCTCTTTTACGTCTACCGGCACTATCCCGATATCGCAGGCGGCGGTCTCTCTGAGCTGGGCCTCATAGCTCCACTGCACATGACGGCAGGGGATCTTCTGCCTGCCGATGAACTCATGGACCGTGCGCGGGTACGCGCCCAGGAAGCGCCCCTGGACATAATCCGAAACTATCAGCACCAGCTCGTAGCTCCCGCGGGCGGCGAGGATATCGAGGGCGTCCCCCATGGCCTTGAACCCGTGCAGGCTCATCACGTTGCCGAACCACGCCAGCCTGCAGGGCCCGGGGTTATCGTAGCGCGCATGCAGGCCCAGGATATCCGGAGTGACCGCGTCGGTCAGGCGGCTCACGTTCGGGTTATAGGCGAGGAACTTCTTTCGCTGAAATTCGCTGCCCGCCACCACGTGGCGGGACCTTTCCAGCATTTCCCTGAAGCGGGCGCGCCGCCCGCCCAGGTTGAATTTAAGCCTGTAATAAAGCCGCCCGACCGGGCTGTAATAGGAATACGGGAAGGTCAGCAGATCGTCGGTAACTTCGCCGATGACGGGGATGCCCCTGGCGCAAATGCGGCTGAAGATCCCGGCGTTCTCCGCCAGGATAGGCACGATGGCGAGGTCGTAGCTTTCTTCCTCCCGGTAGTACTCCGCGCTGTGCCCGTACCGGGGCAGATACTTTACAAGGAGGTCGCCGCGCCACCTCTGCAGCACATGTCCCGGGTCCCGGTAATAGGTAACGATTCCGATCTTCATTGAGCTCCGCCCGCCGCGCCGGGTGCCCGGCCTAGCCCCTTACGATCTCCACTTTCGGCAGCGGGAAAATAAAGCCGATGCCCTTGGCCAGAGCGGCTTTTTCCCTTTCGATGAACTCCTCTTTGAAATGCCAGGGCAGCACCAGGTAATAATCGGGGTTCATCGCCCGCGATTCCGCCTCGCTGACTATCGGGATATCCGTGCCCAGCGTGAACGCGCCGTATTTATCCGGGTTGCGCTCGGCGGCGCAGTCAATGATGTGGTTGTCGATGCCGCACCATTGCAGGATCGTGTTGCCCTTGGTGGACGCGCCGTAGATGTGGATCTTGTTGCCCTCTTTCTTCAGCCGCCTCAGCAGCGTCTGCAGCTCGTCCCGGTGCAGGTTGATCTTGTCCTGGAAGTTGCGGTAAGGCTTGTCGGTGTCCAGCTCCAGGTCGAACTCCTCCTGGTGGACGCGCTGGATGTTCCCGGCGTATTTCTCGTTCTTGTACTTGAAGTTGTTCACCTGGGTGGCGTAGCAGCGCAGGCTGCCGCCGTTGATATTGTTGTGCGCCACGTTGAAGATCTTCAGCCCGCTCTGCTTGAGGATATGCTCTATCACCGCCAGGCTGTAGTATTCAAGGTGCTCGTGGCAGATGGTGTCGTAGGACGTCATCTTAAGCATCGCGGGCATGTACGACATCTCGAAGATCCAGATGCCCTCGGGGCTGAGCACGTTCTTTATCCCCTTCGCAAAAGCGATCGGGTCCTCCAGGTCGTAGAACATGGCGATGGAGGTGACGATGTCGAACTTGTCGGCGCCGATGCGCGCGGTCAGCTCTTCGGACGGGAACACGTCCTGCACGATGGCCGCCGTGGTCTTCTCGATCTCCTGCGCCAGGTCGGAGGGGTCCACGCCGAACCGCATATAATCCTTGGGATAGTAGCCCAGCAGCGTACCGTCATTGCAGCCGATATCGAGCACCTTCGCCTCCGGCTTGCCGGCGATGGCGACCGCTTCCGTCACGATGCCCTTCAGATGCTCCCGCATGGTATTGTTGGTGCCGGAGCGGTACCAGTACGCGGAATACAGTATTTCCGGCGGGACGGAATGCTCCATCTGCAGCAGCCCGCAGGCTTTTTCGTCGCGCTTGGGGTCGCAGCGCACCAGCGACATGGTCACCTTGCGCTGGGAGGGCACTTCCTTGCCGGGCTTCACGAAAGAGCCCTGCAGGAACTGGTCGCCCAGGCTGATAACGGGCGTTAAAGCGCTGGAACCGCAGACACGACAGGTTTTACGGTGTATTAAATGCATTTATTTTTCCCTCCCGGGACTTCCGGTTGATCCAAAAACTTTCTTCAGCGCGGCGACATAGTAATACTTACTGTTTTTAAGCGCGAAAAACAAGTTGTTTCTGCCCGGATACCTTATCTTGTAGTTCATAGCGACCAGGAAGTTCAGCGCCACCCCGGGAACGGCGCAGATGGCCCGGGCCGCCAGCTGCCACCAGCGCGGGGCTTTTTGCGGCCTGATGAACCGGTCATAATCTTTCAGTTCGTAATTGCCTTCGGCCCGGAGGAAAACCAGCTTTTTCAGGTCACGCCAGGGCTCCCTGGCCGACACCCGCGCGCGGACCTCTTCCGGGAAAACCGTGAAAGACCAGATAAGCTTCGGCCATTTGAACAGCCAGATCTCGAAAGCCCGGACCGTCCACTGGGCGTTGCCGAGCCTTATCGAAATATGGGGCTCCGCCATTACCAGCACGGGGCCCGGCAGCGGCCGCTGGAAGATCACGCCCATATGGACGAACTCCAGGCCGTAATACGCGGCGCGCTCCCGCTCCAGCCACAAGCTGCGCCGGATCACCACGCAGCCGATAAAGGTCAGGCAGTCGGAGGTGTTGACGAAGAACTTGTCGAACTCCGCGGGCGGGTAAACGATATCCCGCGCAATTGGCATCTTCCTGTCCACCAGCAGCCGCGCCAGCGCCTCGTCTTTTACGCAGGCGTTCACGATGATGAGCGGGTAGCCTTTATCCAGCTGCGCCAGCACGGCCCGCACCGCGCCCGGATTTAAAATATCGTCGTCGGTGAAGAACCAGCAGTATTCCCCGGTGGCGTGGCTGACGGACAGGTCATAATCCTTGTCCACCCCGCCCTTTTCCAGCAGGCGCACGTACCTGATGCCGGCGCACTGCGCGGCGTAGCCGCCTACCACCCCGGCCGTATCGTCGGTAGAGGCCCCGTCGACGATAACCACCTCGACTTCCCCGGTCAGCTGCGGCAGGAGGCTGTCGAGAGTTTCGCCGATATAGCCGGCGCGGTTATAGGTGGCGATACAGATGGACAGCCGGGGTTTTGTCATGGCTTTATGAACTCCAGCAGCACCACGCCCTCGCCGGGCAGCTCGGAGATTTTTTTATAATATCTGTATTCGCGCGCCAGCATGTAAGACTCGCGCCAAAAGGGGTAAAACTCGCCCAGCCCGCGCTTCTGCCCGGCGTTCCTGAAGAACAGGCCGGGCTCGCGCTCGCCGTACACCGCCGTCTTTACCGGCTCGCCGGTGAGGCTGTAGATGACGGAGCGCAGGCGTTCCTCGTCGTAAAACCGCTGCCAGAACGTGTAGCCGTCCGCCTCCGGGCGCAGCACGCCATAATCGTTGCGGCTGATATACTGCTCCAGCGGTTCGGCCATGCAGGGCAGCGTGAGGACCAGCCTGCCGCCGGGGCGCAGCAGCGACCACATGGTCTCCAGGGCCCTCCTGTCGCCGGGGATATGCTCCAGCACCGAGAGGCAGGTGACCAGGTCGAAGGCGCCCGGCGCGAAGCCCGCCGTTTCTATGGTCTTTTCGGTCACGGCGCAGCGGCCGGCCAGACCCAGCGCGGCGGCCAGCGCGGCCGTTTGCCGGGCGTCGCTGCCGTCGGGGTTTATCAGCTCGGCGGCGGCTTTTTTATTGCGCAGCAGGAGCAGCAGCAGCACCAGGCGCGGCGAGGACACGTCCAGCCAGCGCGAAAAAGGCGCGGCCGTCAGGCTTTTCAGCACTTCGTGGAATTCGAAATAGCGCGTGGAATCCATCGGCGAGAACATCAGGAAATAGCAGGACCCCGCCGAAATGCGGCCGGCGAAGAACAGCCGGAGGGCGAGCAGGGCGCAGTTAAGCTGCACCGCAATTCCCGGAGCCCCCAGCAGCCACGCGGCGGCGAAATATACCGGCGTCAGCAATAGCCCGGCCGCCAGCCTCCATATTTTGCAGGCCGGCCCGCATACGGGCTGCCGCGGAACCTCGATGTATTGTTTTTTCATACTAGAGCGCGGGAGCTTCCGGCGCAGGCGGGCAGCCTTTGCCCCCGCCGCGCAAGCGCCTGAACCGCGATCAGATATTCGCAAGATCCGCGCATAAATTTACAAATCCTTGACCTTCAGCGCGATGGAGCGGAAGGCCGGGGCGTTCAGCCAGACCAGCAGGTTCGCGGCCGTCCAGCCGGCAAGGGCGGCCTGGTATTTTTTGCCGGCCCCGTACTTGTCATACAGGTAGAAAAAACCCAGCGACGCGAAAAGTATCATCAGCGGCGCCACGGAATGCCTGTACCTGGTGGTGGCGCAGACGAAAAAATAGATGGGCAGGTAAATACCGAAGTTGAAAAGGATGTAAGCCGGCCTGTTCCCCTCCCTGAGCGCGGCGTACATACCTATGACCAGGAACGGGAACATGAAAAACCACGTAAGGTCGTAGGCGGGCAGGAAAGGATAGAAGAATGTAACCAGCCTCAACATGCCGACCTTCAGCGTCTTGGCAAGACTCATCTGCTTGCGCGCCGCCAGCCCCTGCTTGACATTAAGGCGGTCCACTTCATACTCGGACATGTTTTCAGTATAGCCGGGAGTAGCCTGTTTTACGTGGGGAGAGTTCCCACCTATTACCATCCCGGTCTGCAAACAGACGGGCACGAAAGCGTGGTAAACCCGGTAGTTGCGTATCCACCAGGGCGCCATGGTAAGCGCGCAGGCCGCGGCGCCGGTCAGCGTTACCCGGATGAAAGTTCTCCGGTCGAACACGAGATACAGCCAGACCACGAACAGCGGCAGCGTAACGATGCCGACCGGACGGGTCAGCACCAGCAGGGCCAGCGCTATGCCGGCGGCTATCGCAGCCGACCGTTTTTCCCGGATACGCAGGAACAGGAACACCGTCAGCGTGAGGAGAAAGGTGAAGGTGGCTTCGGACATGTAGCGGGCCGGTTCAATGAGCAGGCCGAAATAGATGGCTGCGTAAAATCCCGCGGCCACGGCAACCCTGCGCGCAGCCAATTTCAGGCCGATGAGATACACCAGCACGGGGGTCAGCGAACTGAGCAGGCACTGCACTATCTTGACCGCGGCGTTGGATTCCCCGAAAACATAAAAGATGCCCGCCAGGAAGAACGGGTAACCCGGCGGCCTGAAGCCCTGGCTGCCGCCGCCGCCGATATAGCCCCTGCCGGCCGCCAGGTTCCTGGCGTATTCGAAAAAATCCGAGCCGTCGTCGTCCATCGGGAAAAAATCCAGGCCCACGAAATGAACGGCCCAGACCAGCCTTACGGCTAAAGCCAGCAGGTATATCCAGACCAGGGTCTTGTCAACGCTGTCAAAAGCGGCTTTTATCCTGTTCTTCGCGTTTTCCATAAATAGCGTTCCGATTTTACAAAACAACGGGCCGGCGGGCCGGCTCACTTCCCCGGCGAGCCCGGCCCTTCGGACCTGGTCTGCCGCAGGGCTTCGTACAGCGCCACGCCCGCCGAGGTGGACAGGTTCAGCGAGCGGACCCTGTCCGACCACATCGGGATGCGGTAGAGGCGGTCCGCGTACTTCTCATAGATCTGGTCCGGGAAGCCGGCGGTCTCCGCGCCAAAAACAAGGTTAGAATCCTCGCGGTACGGCGCCTGCCAGTAGCTGGTCCCGCCCCGCGTCGAAAAAAAGATCAGGGAAGGGTTCTCCGGCAGCGTTTTCAGGAAGGCCTCGAAATCGGCGTGGACGGAGTATTTCAGGAACTGCCAGTAGTCCAGGCCCGAACGGCGTATTTCTTTGGCGCTGAGCTCGAAACCCATTTTCCCGACGAATGCCAGTTCCGTGCCGGTGGCCACGCAGCTGCGCCCGATATTGCCGGCGTTCCACGGGATGTCTGGATTGATAAGCACTATTTTCATTTTCTTATAACTTCCGGGCACTTTCGCCGCCCCGGCCCCGGCGGCGGCCCGGGAGCAGAAACGCGGCCGGCTACACCGTGGCCTCCCTCTTCACCCGCCGGGCGCGCTTACGCAAGCGCCGGACTCGCGAGGGTTTGCGTTCCGGGCCGCCGCCGGTGCCCGGGGCCGCGAAACACCTCTTACCCCACCTTGTAATCGTCGGCGAACTGCCTGTGCCACAGCTCCAGCATCATCAGCGCCCACAGCTTGTAGCCGTGGTCGCGCCGCCCGCCCTGGTGCTCGTCCCAGAGCCGCATCAGCTCTTCGTTCTTAAAATATCCGCGGGCCAGGGCTTTCTGCGAGAGGCACAGCCCGGCCCAGTACTCTTTCAGTTCGCCGCGGAACCAGGGCCCCAGCGGCACGCCGAAACCCATCTTGCCCCGCCGGTAGATCTCCGGCGGCAGCATGTCCTTAAAGGTTTCCTTGAGTATCCACTTGGTGCCGCCCAGGCCTTTCAGCTTCAGGTTCCCCGGCAGGCGGAAGCCGAATTCCAGCACCTTGTGGTCCAGGAACGGCGACCGCGCCTCCAGGGAATTGGCCATGGAAGCGATGTCCATCTTGGTCATCAGGCATTCCGGCAGGTAGGACCGGGTGTCGGTATAGATCAGCCTGTTGACCAGGTCGTCCCAGCGGGTAGGTTCGAAGAGCTTTGAAAGGTACCGCTCGGCGTAATTTATATCCCGGCCCAGCAGGTTGCGGAATTTCTCGCTGTAAAGCCCGGAGGCCTCCTCCGGGTTGAAGAAAGCCATCGCCGACAGGTAGCGGCTTTCGATGTTCTCCTTCAGCGAGATCTTAAGGAATTTTTCGAGGCGCCAGAAAAAATCGAAAGGCGCGGTTTTCGGGAAACCCTTTATGCCCTTCAGCGCCGCCGCCTTCAGCCAGGCCGGCGCGCCGGAAATATAGCGCTCCGTCTTCATGCCGGCGTAGCGCAGGTAGCCGCCGAAAGCCTCGTCCCCGCCGTCGCCGTTGAGCGCCACCGTCACATGCCTGCGCGTTTCGCGCGACACGAAATAGGAAGGCAGGGCGCTGGGGTCGGCGTAAGGCTCGCCGTAATTGCGGGCCAGGGCTTCCAGGGTATCCGCCATCTTCGCTTCCACCACGAATTCGGTATGGCTGGTGCCGTACATTTTCGCCACCTGCCGCGCATAGTCCAGCTCGGAGTACTTTTCTTCTTTGAAGCCGATGGAAAATGTTTTGACGGGCTTTTCGCTGTGCCGCGCCATCAGCGCGGTCACTACGGAGGAATCTATGCCGCCCGACAAAAAAGCGCCCAGCGGCACCTCGGCCACCAGCCGCAGCCGCACGGCCTCGGAAAGCTCGGCGCACAGCCGCTCTTTAAGCTCCCCCGTATCGGCGGCGGAGAATTTCGGCTCGCCCACCGGCAGGTCCCAGTATTTTTTCACGCTGGCGGCCCCGTTTTCGAAGACCAGGACGGAAGCCGGCTCGAGCTTGTGTATCCCCTTGAACACGCTCATGGGGCTGGGGATATACTGCAGCGTCAGGTAGGCGTCTATGGCCGCGGGGTTTATTTCGCGCGGTATATCCTTAACCGCCAGCAGCGCGCGCAGCTCGGAGGCGAAGGCGAGCTTGTACGGGGTCCGCGCGTAGAACAGCGGCTTCTTGCCGACGCGGTCCCGGGCCAGCACCAGCCGCTTGCGGTTCATATCCCAGATCGCCACGGCGAACATCCCCCGGAGATACCTGGGGAAATCCACCCCCTTCTCCTCGTAAAGGTGGAGTATCGTCTCCGTGTCGGACCGGGTCTTGAATTTATGGCCCTTGGCCAGCAGCCCGGCGCGCAGCTCCTGGAAATTATAAATTTCCCCGTTGAAAACTATCCAGGCCGAGCCGTCCTCGTTGGAAATGGGCTGGTCCCCGGTGGAGAGGTCGATGATGGACAAGCGCCGCATGGCCAGGCCGAGGTTCCCCTGCGCGTAATAGCCCTCGGCGTCGGGACCGCGGTGGATGAGCAGGTCGTTGACGGCCTTCAGCTCCGCCCGCGCGACGGGCAGCTGTGAACCGTAATTATATATTCCGCAGATCCCGCACATAGGTCCTTATTCTTCGTAGATCTTCATTATCTCGTCGGCCACGCGGGCCATCGAATACTTTTCCACGGCCGTGGCCCGGGCCTTTTCGCCCAGCCTTAAGGCCAGGTTGCGGTCGGCGATGAAGCGGCGCAGGCATTGCTTTATCTCGCCCGGGTTCAGCGGGTCGAACAGGCAGCCGCTTTCCCCTTCCGTCACCGCGTCCCCGGCCCCGCCGCCGCGCGCGGCCATGACCGCCACGCCGCAGGCCATGGCTTCCAGCATGGAATTGGACATGCCCCCGGTGAGCGAAAACAGGACGAACACGTCCGCGGCCCGGTAGTAAGGCAGCAGGTCGTCCTTGGGGCCGGCCAGCGTCACGCTCTGCCCCACCTCGAGCTGCGCGACAGCTTCTTTCAGTTTTTTTTCTTCGGGCCCTTTGCCCACGATGACCAGGCGGATCCCGGGCTTGACCCGCTCTTCGGACAGGAGCTCCGCCCACAGCTCCACCAATTCACGCATTCTTTTTTGGGGCCCCAGGCGGCCGACCGCCAGGAACACCGTGTTCCCCTCAAGGCCCACCGCGGCCTTGGCGGCTATCTTTTCATGGTACAGCGGCGGCGTATAGCGGCCGGTATCCACCCCGTTGCGGAAAAGATGCGGCCGAAACCCCGTAAATCCGGAGCCACTTTTGAGCCATTCGAAAACTTCCCGGCTGAACACCAGGAATTCGGGGCCGGCAAGGGAAAAGAGCTTCAGTTTCAGCCGCCCGGAAAAAGTTTCCCGCGAAAGGGCGAATTCGTCCGGCCCCCGGCCGCGGCTCAGCGTAACCGCCACTTTTTTTCCCGAGAGCCGGCCCGCCAGCGCCGCGGCTGCCGCCGGGAAGGAAGCCTGGTGCACATGCGCCGCATCGTACTCCGCGCGGTGTTTCAGCATGTAGAAAATAACCCGCAGCATGAACCACAGCGAATCCGCCGTTCCGGAGCCCGCGGTATTAAAGCGCTCTATCTCCACCCCGTCCAGCGTTTCCCGCTCCGGCAGGCCGGCGACGCGGCGCGTCAGCACCGCCACTTTCACGCCCTTTTTTACCAGCGCTTTGGAAAGCTCGAAAGCCTGCTTCTCGGCCCCGCCCAGCACCGGGTAGAAAGCCTGGCTTATCATCAGCACGGATCTTATTTGTCTGCCCATAGTGGACCGGCCGTCAGGCCGCCGGCGCCGCGCCGTCCTTTTTTTCCCCGCCGCTGAACTGGGTCCAGATCTTGCCCACGGAATGGCCCATCTGGTAGGCGAACAGCAGACCGATGGTGGTTACCAGCACATAGCCGGCGATATGCGCGTACCCGGCATAGGCGAGGCCGGTCTCCCGGGGCACGCCCCAAGCCGCCACCACCCCGGCGATGGTCGCCTCAAAATTGCCGAAATAGCCCGGCATGCCCGGCACCGAGCAGGCCACGGCGGCGGTAAAGATCAGCACCACGCTTTTGGCCAAACCCACCACGCCGTTTATCCCGAAAGCCCTGGCTATCCAGTAAAAAGTAAGCGAATTCATCAGCCACTGCACCGCGGCCGCGGTCAGGATCAGCGCGCAGCCTTTTACGGAATGGAAAGCCTTCACGCCCAGGGCCAGGTGCCCCAGCCCCTTTTTAAGACGCGGGAACCGCCCGAAAAAACCGGCGAAGAAATGATGGGCGATTATCTCGTCGATGAAGATCAGCGCGCCGACGGCGGCGCACAGCCCGCCCACCACGGGCCACAAATACGCCCCCCCGCCTTCCAGCGGCCCCCCGGTAATTCCGCCCATGAAGACCGCCGCCGCCAGCAGCAGCAGCAGCACGATGGTATCCAGCGCCCGCTCCACCAGGATGGTGGCGAAGACCGTCATCACCGGGATCTGGAAAAGGGTCGCCCCGGAAGTGCCGCGCACTATCTCGCCCAGCCGCAGCGGCAGGACATTGTTCAGGGCCAGGCCGGCGGCCTCAAGGCGGAAGGCGTCCCAGACCCGCACGGGCCTCACGGGATCCAGCAGCAGTTTCCATTTAACTCCCCTCAGGAACAATTCCGCCACCACGGTAAAGGAGAAAGGTATGACATACCAGGAATTAGCGCCGCGGCAGATCGCCAGCGTCTCCCGGAAATTTATGTTCCTGAACGCCAGGTAGAACAGCCCCGCCCCTACCAGAACCCCCGCGATAATGGAAACTTTTGCTTTCATAAATTATACGCGCCGCCGGATATCACCGCGGGGCGCAAAAGCCGCCGGGCAAACCCTCGACCGGGCCGGGGGAAGCTTTGCCGGAAAATATTCAAGCCTTCCCTGTGCCGGCGCTGCCCGCGCCTCCGCGGGGGTTCCTCTGCCGGAGCCCCGTTCCGGGGCTCTTTAAGCCGCCCCGATGCTTTTCAGGAAAGCGTCCTCCGCGGCCGGCCGGCCCAGGAACTTCTCCACCTGGCCCGCCTCGTCGTAGCTGCGGCCGGGCGCCAGGATCAGCTCCCGGTACTTAGCGCCCGTCTCCGGGTTCATCACGCCGGAGGCCTCGAAGGCGCCGAACAGGTCCTGCGCTATGACCTCCGACCAGAGGTAGCTGTAATAGCCCGCCTCGTAGCCGCCCATCAGGTGCCCGAAATTAGCCTGCGGGTAATTCTCCGGGCTCAGCGCGATCAGCGAAATTTTCTTGCGCAGCTTTTCATAGACCTTCGTGGTAGCCACCTTGCCGCGGGCGGTATGGTAGCGCATATCCAGCACGCTCAAGAAGATCTGACGCAGGTACCCCAGTCCGGAATCCATATTCTTGGCCGCGATAAGTTTCTTTATCAGCTCTTCCGGCAGCTTTTCGGCGGGGTTCTTAAAATGCCCGGAAATGCGCCGCAGCACGGCGGGATCGTAGGCCCAGTTCTCCAGCATCTTGGAGGGCACTTCCACGAAATCCCGCGACACGCTGGTGCCGGAGAATTTGCCGTATTTGGCCCGGGTGAAGATATTGTGCGTGACATGGCCGAACTCGTGGAACAGCGTCACCACGTCGTCGAACTTGAGCAGCGCCTGGTTGCCGCCCGAGGGCGCCGGGAAATTGGCCACGATGGCGGCCGCCGGCAGCTCGTAGGAACCGTCCTCCAGCTCGCGCCCGTGGCGCAGGCCGAAGCAGGCCGCGTGCTTGTACTTGCCCTCGCGCGGGAACAGGTCGAAATAGAAATAGGCGGCCACGCCGCCGTCGGGGTTCTTCACCTCGTAGGCGCGCACGTCGGCGTGCCAGGAGGGCAGCGCGGCGGGCACGAAGCGGGCCCCGAACACTTCCCCGAACACTTCGAACATCCCTTTCACCACGGTTTCCAGAGGAAAATACTCCTTGATCTTTTCATGGTCGATGGAATACTTGCTTTTCTTGAGCAGGTTGTTATAGTAGCGCCATTCCCAGGAATGCAGATTTTTTTCCTCCCCGCCCTTGAGCTTGAGCAGGCCGCGCAGTTCCTTTCTTCCCTTCTTTTTCAGCTTCAGGCGGGTGCGCTCCATGAAAGTGAACACGTTTTCGCTGCTGACGGCCATGCGGTCGGCCAGCACGTAATCGGCAAAAGTGGCGTAGCCCAGCAGTCTGGCTATTTTGCGCCGCAGCGCTATGGCTGTTTCCATCAGCTCTATGTTCGCCGGCACGCAGCGCTGGTTGAACTTCATCTCCAGCCGCCGGCGCGCGTCGCCGTTCTCGGCATTGTCCATGAACGGCAAATAATCCGGGTAGTTCATGGTCACCAGGTATTTGCCGTCCACGGTCTTTTTCAGGCGCGCTTTAAAATCTTCGGGCAGGCCTTTCAGCTCCCCGTCGGTAACCTCCAGGGCGTCGCTTACCTCGCGCAGGTTCTGCGAGAACTTCAGCTCCAGGCCTATCAGCTCCTTCATCAGCTTCTTCACCCTGTTGCGGGCGCGCGGCTCCAGGCCCAGGCCGTTGCGCTTGAAATCCAGCAGCGTTTTTTCCAGCAGGCGGGCGTCCACCACGGCCAGTTTTTCACCTTTGGCGGCGTATTCGTTCAAAGCCTTGAAAACGTCCTCGCGCGTGAACAGGTCCACCGAATACTGGCTGATCTTCAGCTCCAGCTCCTGCGCGGCCGCCCGCAGCAGGGCATTGTCGGAAACGTAGGCCAGGGCTATGGGGATCTGCACGGCTTCGCCGAAGCCGCTGACCGCGTGCTCGAAGGCCTGCACCGTATTGCGGAAATTGCGCTGGGCGGACGGGACATTGACCAGGACCCTGAGCTTCTCCTCAAGATCTTTGATCACGCTGTCGGCAAGGGTTTTAACCTGTTCCGGGGTATAGGAAAATTCGGGAGCTTTTGACATGTCGCCTCCAGATAAATGCGAATATCCCTTATTGTATCAAAATATATATATCAGCCTGTCATGCGGGGCTTTAATTAATTTCCAAAAGGTCCCAGACCGGCCTGGGCCCTAAACCCGGTGTTTCGGGGCCTTTTGCCTCTACGGTCCCGCGCTTTTATCCGCTACACTATTCATGTAGCAAGCAAGAGCAAGGAGATCCGAATGACCAAGACGATAAAACTTATGTCCGCAATCCTCCCGGCGCTGTTCCTCGGCACCTCGGCCTTCGCGGCCCAGGACTTCAACCTTAACAGCCTCCGCGCCGCCGACATCAAAGCTTCCGGCGCCGACAAAGGCATCTTCGATTTCATTAAGCCGCCCAAACCACAGACGGGCGTCACCAAGGAATGGACCGTGATGGTGTTCATGAACGCCAAGAATAACCTCAGCGACGGCAAACTGCTGGGCATGGTCGGCAAATTCGCCGAAAAAGACATCAAGGAGATGAAGAAGATCGGCTCCACCGACAAGATCAACGTGGTGGTAGAGCACGGCATAAAGGGCAAAGGCGCCCGCCGGCTGTACATACAGAAGGACGGCGTCCTGAATTCCGGCGAGAAGGTTTACGGCGAATACCCCAACGCCGACATGGGCGATTACAAGCGCGTCATAGAATTCGTCAACTGGTCCAAGAAGACCTTCCCCGCCAAGCATTACATGCTGGTGCTCTGGAACCACGGCCTGGGCTGGATAGACCCCAACCAGTCCCACAGCAACGCCGGCACCGGCGCTTCCGACAAAGGCATCCTTTTCGACGACGAGACCAAGAACTACGTACGGACCCGCGAACTGGGCGAGATCCTCAAACAGTCCGGCTACGTGGACGTATTCGCGATGAACGCCTGCCTGATGCAGATGGCGGAAGTCGGCTACGAAGTTAAGGATTATACCGGCCTGATCCTGGCCTCCGAAGAGACCATGCTGGCGCAGGGCTTCGACTACGAGCGGCTGCTCACCTTCATGAACGCCAACCCGGCCTTCACCAACGAGCAGCTCAGCGATTTCATGACCGGCTGGTACCGCCAGTTCATGGCCGGCGGCATGCAGATCGGCCCGCTGACCGTGCCCTTCGGCAATATCGGCGCCACGCTGTCCACGGTGCGCCCCCAGGCCCTCAACGCCCTGCCCGGCTACCTGGACGCTTTCACCGGCGCGGTCATCGCCAACAATGAAACCGAGGCCGTAAAAAAAGCCATAGCATCGGCCGTCCGCTTCTCCAGCCTTTCTCCCGAGAACGACAAGAAAAAAGAAATAGCGCCTTACGTGGACCTTTACGACTTCGCCGCGATAGTGGGCGCCAACGCGGCGTCGCCGGCGGTGAAGCAGGCCGCCGAAAGCCTGATGGGCTACGTGAAGACCCAGGTGGTGATGCGCAGCGTGGGCCTCAATTCCGACGCCGTGAACGGTTACGATTACACCCGCGTCGGCGGCATCGCCATCAACATGACCATGAAGATAAAGAACATGCCCGCCGCGGTGGCCGACATCTACGAGACCAAATACCCGGACCTGTCCCTCTCCAAGGCTTCGCAGTGGGACGAATTCATGACCTGGACCGACGGAGTTTGGCGCAATTAAGCCGGCACAGCCGCGCGCTTACGCCGGCGAGCCGGCGCGGAAAAACACGAAGAGGGTTTCGAAACAGCGGGATTTTAAATCCGGGTTTTATATACGTCTTCGCAGATCGAAGTTGCCGCCTCAAGAGAGTAACCGTTGATAATGGTCCCCCTTGCCTGTCCGGCAAGGGCGGCGGAAAGTTCCGGGTCATTGAGAAGCTTGCTTATACCTTCAGCCAGCGCTTCGACATTGCCCGGTTCCACGGTCAAGCCGTTGAAGTTATTCCTTATAAGTTCGTCCGTCCCCCCGACCCTGGTCGCGACTATGGGTTTTGCCGCCGACATAGCTTCAAGAAGAATAATTGCAAGCCCCTCCGCCAGGGAAGGCAGAACAAAAATATCCGAAGCCTGCAGGTATACGGCGGTGTTCTCGACCGGTCCGACAAAAGTGACGCTGTCGTCCAGCCCCAATTCCGTCGAAAGCTTTTTCAGGTAGCCCTCCTGGCAGCCTCCGCCGGCTATTACCAGGTTAACGTCTTTGCCGGCGGAGCGGACCATCTTCCAGGCTTTCAGCAGGTTATCGGCGGCCTTCTGCGGCTCCAGCCTGGCGATAAAGATAACTATCTTTTTAAAAGGCAGCTTAAGAGCGGTTTTAAGCCGCTCTTTCTCCGCGCCGTCTACCGGCTTATATTCGTTCACGTCGACGCCGATGGGGATCTTTACGATCTTTTCGTCAGGGATCCCGATATCCAGAAGCTCCCTGACCATTTCATCGTTCAGCACCAGAAAAAGCCCGGTGAATCTCCTGATAAAGCGGAGCTTCAACCTTCCGACCAGCGTTTTACCGGACGTGCCGACGTCGCCGTATTCCCTGCTGGCGCCCAGCTGGAGCACAAATTTTTTGCGCAGCAATTTTGCCGCAATTATCCCGGTGACCGCGTGGGAAGAAGCGAGCTGGATGTGAATGATATCGAACCTTGCGCGGTTCTTTATTAAAAAGATAAAGCTTGAAAGGCAAAAGAACAGCGAAGAAATTATGCCGCTTCCATACGCGAAAGTTCTGTGGACGGGCAGCTTTCCGTATTCTTCATAGGGCCGCAGCCCCTTCAGCCTGGCCGTAACCACAAAAACATCATGTTCGCGGGCTATCAGCGCCTTGGAAAGCCTGAGCGTCTGCATTTCCATCCCGCCCTTCACGGGCGCGAATCTTGCGATGAGCATGCAGATCTTTAACTTCATCCGTGGATAGGCCTCTTTATGCCGGCAGGCGCCCGGCCGGGGTTCGCGCCTTTCACCGCCAGTACTGCGCCCGGTGGCGGGCATAATACTCGACCGTCTTTTTTACTCCGGCTTCAAAGCCCGCGGCCGGCCGCCAGCCCGTGAAAGAGCTGATCTTGCTGTTGTCGGAGACGTAATCCCCGGTCTCGACGTTGATGTAATTTTCAGGCCAGGGCACATATTCGATACGCCCCTTTTTGGCCGTCCGAATAATGGTTTCCACCATGCCGCCGAAGCTTATTCCGGCGCCGCTGCCCACATTGAACACTTCGCCCCGGCACTTCTCGGTTAACGACGCGGCAATAAAAGCGTCCGCGAGGTCTTCGACGTAAATATAATCGCGCAGCTGCCGGCCGTCCCCGAAAACCCTGAGCGGCTGGTCCTCCATGGCCTGCCGTATGAACCAGTTGACCATTGAATACATCGAATGCTTCATCTGGGACCGGGGACCGTAGGGATTGGCTATCCTGAAGCACACGCACGGCACGCGGTGGATCTGGTTGTAGAACAGGTACATGTTTTCGGCCGCCGCCTTGTTCAGGGCGTAAGGGGTGTGCGGCCGTATCGGATGCGTTTCGTCCACCGGCACCCGCTCCGTTTTGCCGAACTGCAGGCGGGACCCGGCGTGAAGCACCACCGCTTGCGGGTTGAAGATGCGCACGCATTCCAGCACGTTAAGATGCCCGATATAATTAATTTCAGCATCGAGGAACGGGTTCTGCATGCTTTCGTTGTGGCTGACCTGCCCGGCCAGGTTGAAAATGATGTCCTTGCCTTTAACAAGGGTTTTGACGGCCTCCTTATCCCTTATGTCGGCTATATTGACCCGGACCTTGTCCTTGATCGTCTCTATATTGAACAGATTGGCGCCGTAAGGTTCTATGCAGGCGTCCACAAGCGTGACTTCCGCCCCGGCCCCAGCCAGTTTGCAGGCGATAGTGCTGCCTATCATGCCGAGCCCGCCCGTGATCATGACTTTTTTCCCGGAAACGCTGTCCCTTAGATCTTTCATGTAGGTTCGTCCTTTCCGTGCCCCGGACCGGCGCTTAAGCCGGCCGTCCTGAGCGCCGCCTGAGAACCATCGCTCCCGCCCGCCGGCTAAAGACAGCCATCCGGACCGGCGGGGCTGTTAATTGTGTAGTAAGACGCCCCGCCCGCTTTTCCTGCCTCGTAAAAAATATGAAAAAGCTTCCTTGCGCAGTCAAAAATATATCACTTTTACGCGCTAAGCACAAACCCCGCGAACAATAGCGGCGGCTCCCGGAACCGCCGGCGGGCGATCGGACTTTCCTTATGAAAAAGCGCGGTACGGCCCGGCAGCCGCCTGCGCTGCCGGGAATTATTTCCCATGCGCCGTCAGCTTTTCGGCCTCTTCTTTCGCTCCACGCAGCGCCGTGCGGCTGTCGGTTTCGCCGGGCTGTTCCGGCACAAGCTTGTATTCTCCGCCTTCCGGCAGCTCCCATGGCCGCCCTTTTATGGCGCCTTTGGTCAGCGCCCTCAAGCCGTGGGCGGGCACATTGACGGAGAACTTTTTCCCGCCGGCGGCGAAAGTCTCGCCGCTGTAGATATCGGTATAGGTGCCGGCGGGCAGTTCAGCGCCCATCGCCGCCCCGTTATAGCCCTTATTAAGGAAGACGAAGACGGTTTCGCCGTTATAGTCGCGCCTGAAAGCGTATTGGTCTTTGGCGGCGGCGAGCCGCTTCTGCGCGCCTTTCTGCAGGGCCGGGCTGGCGCGCCGCACGGCGTTGAGCTTCCTGAGATGCAGGTAGACGGGGTTGGTCTTCGCGTTTTTTATGCCGGCCGGGCCCAGGAGCTTCCGGTTGTCGGGATCGTTGCCGCCAGCCATCTGCACCTCCGTGCCGTAGTAAATGCAGGGGATGCCGCGCGCGGTGAAATAGAAGTTCAGCGCGTCGAAATACTGCTCGGTGGTGGCGGCGCTGCCGTCCCAGCCGGGGCCGTTGAAGCGGGGCTTATCGTGGTTGTCGAGGAAGGTAACCAGGTAGGTGGCGTCCTTGTATTTCACGTCCTGCATCAGCACCTTGTCCGCCTGGGCATAATCCCCGCCTTTAAAGATCGTCTCGAACTGGCCCCAGGTGCCCATCGACGAGCCCGGCATATCCAGCACGCTCATGGCCGAGTTCATCGGGTCTCCGGGCGCCAGGTTGGTGAAGCTGGCCAGCCAGTCTATGTCGCCGTTGGTCCACGCCTCGCCGAACAGGAAAAAATCTTTTTTATTCCTGTGCAGTTCGGCGGTGAAAGTTTTCCAGAACTCCGGCCGCATCCAGGCCACGGTGTCTATCCTGAACGCGTCCACGCCCATGTTCTGATAGCCCTTGTAGATCTCGACCAGCCATTTGACGGTTTCGGGATTGCCGTCGTTGAAGTCCAGCAGGTCGGCTATGACCGGCCCGCTGCGGGTGAACCAGCTCTGTTTGTCATTGTCGTAATCGTACATTTTACCCTGGCCGAACACCTGCCCTTTCTGGCTGTACCATTTCACGGAAGGGTTAACGTAGCCGCCGTGGCCGTGGTTGGGCACCACGTCCTGGATAAGCTTCATTCCTTTGGCGTGCACCGCCTTTATAAGGTCCGCATAAGTCGCGCCGCCGGATTCCAGGTGCGGATCTATCTTCGAGAAATCCCAGCCCCAGTAGCCGTGATACCCGGTGGCGTCGTAGGAGCCGTCCAGGTTCTGGGACCGGCCGGGGGGCTGCATCCCCGGCGGGGTTATCCAGACGGCGGTGAAACCCATGTCCTTTATGTGGTCCAGGTTCTGCATCAGGCCCCTGAAGTCTCCGCCCTGGTAATATTTCAGGTTGCCCGGCTGGTACTCGTCGCCGTAAATATTGTTGTTGGAGGCGTCGCCATCGACGAACCTGTCGGTCATCACGAAGTAAATGGTCTCGTTCCTGAAATCCCACCGGTCCGCGGCCGGTGAAGGCGCGGCGGCTGCAAACAGGATCAAAAGCGCGGCTGCGGCAGATCTTGCGTTCTTCATATTTGTTCACCCCTGTTCCGCTATCTCAACCATTATCCCAATTTACCTTTAAGATTGCCACAGCCCCCAGAAGGCGGCGGCCCGGCCGCCTCACAACCTTGCCGCATTTTATGTAGAATAAATCGAATTTACATTCATTAAAGATCCGGCGGCGCGCGGCGGTTTTTTATAGCCGGCACGCCCCGCCCATTTTGAACAGAAGGATATAATGACCTTCACGGCCGCCCGGTTTGGCAGATTTTTCGCCGTTCTTATCCGTCTCGCCCGCGAGATGGCGGCTTCAAAACGTTTCAGGACGGCCTTGCCGGTGCTGCTCGCCGCGTACTTCACGCTGCTCTCTTACCGGTACCGCGCGGCCCCTCCCGCCACCGAGCTCGGCGCGTTCCTGCTGGCCGGGCTGCCGTATCCGCCGCTGCTCACGAACATGCCGCTATATCCCGCGGCCTTCTCTTTCTTCCAGTATATCGGCGTATCGGCCGCGGCCGTGCTGGCGGGCCTCCACCTTTGCCTTTACGCGCTGGTATTTGCCGCGGGCTGCCTGCTGGGCGGGTATTGGGCCGGCGCCCTGTCCCTTGCCGGCGCCGGCTCCCTCGAGACCGCGTTCCTGTTCAGCAATCCCGAGCAAGTGTTCTACAGCGTCTTTGTGCTTTTAGTCCAATGCCTGCTGCTGATAAGGCGCAGGGAAGGCGGGCAGTTCAGCAGCCTGCTGTGCGGCCTGGCCATAGGGGCCTCCCTGCTGGTGCGCACCCCGCTGTTCCTGTTCCCGCTGGTAGTCGTGTGCTTCGACTGGCGGCGCGCGGAAGATCCGGCTGTTTTTCTGCGGCGCGCGCTGCTTTTCCTGGGCGCCTGCTATATCCTGCTGCTGCCCAGGGTTTTCATGATCTACTCGCTCTCCGGCAAGGTCGAACTATTCGAAACGAGCAGGGCCGCCTCCAACATTATTACCGCCGCGGAAGGCAGCGTCTACACCATGGAGGGCAATGCCAGGAACCTGGCCGGCCTGCAGCCCGGCGACAGCGCCGCCTCTTTTTATCTGCGCAGGTTAAAAGAGGCCCCCCTGTTCCATGTTCTTACCGTTCTAAGGAGACTGTGGCATATTTTCCTGCTGCATCCGCTGCTGTTCGGCCTCACGCTGGCCGCTATAGCCGCGGGCCGCGCCGGCGGCAAGGCTTTTCTATTCATGCTGCCGGCTTATTTTATCGCCGTACATTCGCTGCTTTCCATTGAAGCGCGTTATTTCACCCCTTTGATCTACCTGCTGCCGCCCCTGGCGGCCGGAACATTTTTAGGAAAACCCGGCGCCTCCCAGGACCTGTACCGGCCGGCGCGCGCCGCCGCCGGCGCCGTCTTTTGCGTTATTTTCTGCGCGGCGCTGGGCCTTGCGGCGCTGCTGGCGGTTTATCCGCGGCGCGTCGCGCGCAATGCCCTGGACGGAGCCGCCCTTTCGCGCGCCGCCGCCCTCTTTCCCGATGAGCCGGCTTTTTATGCGCGCCGCTGCCGGGAGCTCTGGCGCAACGGCGACGACGCCGGCTTCTACTCCTGCCTGGGCGGCTACAACCGGAAATTCGGCGACAAGGTAACAACATGCATTTTAACCGCGCTCGCCTCCGCTTCCCCGGAGAAGATCCCCACGCCGGCCTGCGGCGGGGCGGGGACCTGCCCGGAATGCGCCGCGGCAAAAATGCTGCGCGAGCTGGAATTGGGCGACGAAACGGCGGCGGCGCGCTCTTTCCGGAACGCGCTGGCCGAGCACCAGAAGCTGCGCAACATGCTGCGCGGAGAACCGTATGCGAGAGACAAGGAAATAGCCGGCCGGCTGAAGCGCGATATCAGCGGCTTTGACAGGACCCTTTATGAACTCCTTGTTTTTTGGCCCCCGGCGGGCATGGCGAAAATATTCCCGCGGCTGGAGAAAATGATCCTTCCGTCCGGACAGCTTAAAGAACTCGGCGCGATGCTCAAAGCCGCGGACGGTCAGGGCAAAGCAGGGGAAATGAAGATCAGGGAATGGGCTGCCGGCGGTCTTTTTGGCCAGCCTTATCCCGCCCCGGGGCGCGGGAACTAAGAACACGGGCCGAAAGACCCCGGCCGGCCCCGCCATAGCTTGCCATATTTAGTAGAATAATAATATAAGGCCGGCTGAAACCCGGCAACGATTTGTCATTAGTCTTTTGAGGACATTATGGCTGAAAAAGAAAAGAAAATGCGCTTCGGCGTGGTGGGAGCCGGCAAGCTGGGCGGCTTCCATTCCAAAACACTTTCAAACCTGCCAGGAGTGGTGCTGGTAGGCATCTCCGACCCTGACCTGGTACGGGCGCAGAGCCTGGCCTGGGAATACAACTGCGTGGCCTACAAGAACCACGAGGAACTTTTCAGCCAGGTGGACGCGCTGATCATAGCCGCCCCCACCGAGTATCACGCCGAAATAGGCATAAAGGCGCTCGAAGCCGGCAAGCATATCCTGATGGAGAAGCCGATCACCAATTCCGAAGAAGGCGCCCGCAAGCTGCTGGAGCTGGCCGAAAAGAACAAGCTGGTGCTGCAGGTGGGCCATTCCGAGCGCTTCAATTCCGCCGTGGTGGAAACGCTCAAGCACGTGAAGAACCCCCGCTACGTCACCATAGAGCGCCTGGGCCCTTACGACCCGCGCGTGGCCGCCACGGGCGTCACGCTGGACCTGATGATCCACGACCTGGACATCATCCTCACCATGATAGACAGCGAAGTGGAGGATTTCGAGGCCATCGGCGCCAGCGTGCTGTCCAACCATGAGGACATCGCCAATGTGCGCCTGAAGTTCAAGAACGGCTGCGTGGCCGACATCACCGCCAGCCGCGCCACCATGGAAGCCAGCCGCCGCATGCGCATCTACCAGCAGGACGCCTACATCTCGGTGGACTATGTCAGCGCGCGCCTGAAGATCTACACGAAAAAGAACCCGGTAGTGCGCAGCCTGCAGGATATAGAAGTCACTTTTCCCAAGCTGGAAAGGAAACAGCCCATACAAGAGGAAATACTCCACTTCATAGACTGCATCAAGACTTCCAAGACCCCCGCGCCCAGCGGCGAGAAAGGCCTTAAAGCCGTGCGCCTGGCGCTGGACATCACGCACAAGATGCGCCGCTTCGAAGTCTCCAGCCCGAAAACCGAAGAGGGCAGCGAATCGCTGTCCCGCTCCCTGGCCGATATCGGCAAGGTGGCCAAGGTGCTGGTGGAAGAGCGCCTGAAGAGCTCCGGCATCGACAAATCCTGAACCATTTATGGCTAACACAGCACCTACAACCAAGAATATCCTGGTCATAGCGGGCGACCCCTCCGGGGACCTGCACGCGGCCAACCTGATAAAAGCCCTGCGCGCCAAGGACCCCGAGATCTCGGTCACCTCCATGGGCGGGGTGCGCATGCAGGAAGTTTCCACGCACTTCATCTACAACCTGGTGTCGGTGGGCGCTGTGGGCTTCGCCGAGCCTTTCAAGAATTTTTTCCTGTGGCTGAAGCTGATCAAGCTGGCGCGCCGCTACATGGAAGAGAAAAGGCCGGCCTGCGTAATCGCCGTGGATTTCTACGGCTTCAACTACCAGATGCTGGGCCTGGCCTCGCACCGCAAGATCCCCGCTTTCTACTATATCAGCCCGCAGGTCTGGGCCTCCCGCCCCGGGCGGGCCGCCAAGATAGCCAAGCTGACCAAAGAAATTTTCGTGATCTTCCCCTTCGAGGAAGCGCTGTACAAGAAAGCCGGCGGCAACGCCACCTTCGTGGGGCACCCGCTGCTGGACCTCATCCCGGAACCCGCTGACCGGCCCGTGCCGCCGCCCGACGGCGCCTGGAACATCGGCATCCTGCCGGGCTCGCGCAAGGCGGAGATATCCCGGCACCTGCCCATCTTCCTGAAGGCCTTCTACCGCATAAAAGAAGAGCATCCCAAGGCCAAAGCTTTCGTTTTCGCGGTGCCCGAATTCCCGGACGAGCGCCTGGTCCCGGAGCTGGAAGCCGTGGACAAATACTGGTCCAAAGACGTGGAGATAGTCCGCGAGTCGGATTACAAGCAGCGCGCGCAGCTGGACTTCGCCTTCACCTGCTCCGGCACCGCCACGCTGGAGAACGGCCTGCTGGGCGTCCCGATGGCGGTGGCCTACAAGATGCCGCGCTTCACCTGGGAAATAGCCAAGCGCGTGGCCAACGTGCAGTACGTGTCGCTGGTGAATATCCTGCTCAAGCGGCCCGCCGTCAAGGAGCTGCTGCAGGAAAAAGCCACCGCGGACCTGCTGGCCCAGGAAGCTTTCTCTTTCCTGAACAACCCGTCGCGCATCCGCGCGGTGCGCAAGGAGCTCACCGGCCTGCGCGCCCTGCTGGGCAACCGCGGCGCCGCCGAGCGCGCCGCCGAGCGCATCCTGCCTTATCTGAGCTGAACGATGGAACAAAAAGATCCCGCGGCCGGCAAGGCGCGCTTCAAAGTCCTGGCCGGCTCCCTGTTCGCCTACCTGGCCCCCTATAAGGCCGACATGGCCAAGGCCGCGGTCTCCATGCTGCTGCTGGCGGCCATCCGGGGCGGCGTGGTCTACATCATGGGTCCCGTGATCCAGGGCGTCTTCATGGACAAGGACCTGAGCATCCTGCGCTGGGTGGTGCTGGGCCTGCCTTTCCTCTTCCTGCTGCGCATGCTGGCGGAATACACCAACACCTACACCATGAGCTGGGTGGGCCAGAAAGTGGTACAGCAGATCCGCGAGGACCTGTTCACCCACATCCACCGCCTGTCCATAGAGTTCTACTGGCGCAAGCGCTCCTCCGACGTGATGAGCCGCGTCATCAACGACCTCAACAACGTGCAGAGCACCGTGCAGTTCATCCCGCTCTACGGCATCCGCGACGTGCTCACGGTGGTCTCCTGCATAGGCGTGCTGTTCTACATCAACTGGCGCTTCGCGCTGCTCTCGCTGGTGATCATCCCGTTCACCGGCGTGACGCTGGGCATCTTCGGCAAAAAAATGCGCCGGGCCAGCGCGGACAGCAACGTGATCGTGGGCGAGATCTCGCACAAGTTCCAGGAAAGCCTGCAGGGCATAACCGTGGTGAAGGCCTTCAATTACGAGGAGCAGGCCATAGCCAAGTTCCGCGTTTCCAACGACGCCTATTTTTCGAAGATGATGCGCTACCTGCGGGCCGCCACCATCAGCGGCCCCATCATGGAATTCATCGGCAGCATGGTGCTCATCGCCATCATCTACCTGGGCGGCCACGCCATCCTTAAAGGCACGATGACCACCGCGCACTTCTTCTCCTTCGTAGGCGGCTTCCTGACCGCCTATATGCCGCTCAAGAACATCGCCAACCTCAATTCGAAACTGCAGCAGGGCATGGCGGCCTGGGAGCGCATTTACCAGGTGCTGGAGGAAAAACCCACCGTCATCATAAAACCGACCACCAGGAACATCGAACACCTGGACGGCAAGATCGAATTCAAGGGTGTAAATTACAAATATCCGTCGCGCGACACCCAGGTGCTCAAGGACCTTTCCTTCACGATAAACCCGGGCGAGGTGGCCGCTTTCGTGGGCCCGTCCGGCTCCGGAAAGACCACCATCATCCACCTGCTGCTGCGCTTCTTCGACCCGGTAGGCGGCCGGGTGGAAGTTGACGGGCACGACATGCTGGACCTGGACACGGCCGACCTGCGCGCGCACATGGGCCTGGTTACGCAGGACACCATCCTCTTCGACGACACCGTGTACAAGAACGTCACCATCGGCCGGCAGGGCGCCTCCATGGAGGAAGTGGTGGAGGCGACCAAGGCCGCCGACGCCCACGCCTTCATCATGGCGATGCCGCAGGGCTACGACACCATCCTGGGCGAGCGCGGCGTAAAGCTTTCCGGCGGCCAGCGCCAGCGGCTGGCCATAGCGCGCGCCATCATCAAGTCGCCCAAGATCCTGCTGCTCGACGAGGCGACCTCGAACCTGGACACCGCCAGCGAGCAGTCAGTGCAGGCCGCCATAGAGCGCATCCTGGGCGGGCGCACCGTGGTGATGGTGGCCCACCGGCTGTCCACCGTGAAGAACGCGGACAAGATCTTCGTGCTGAAGAAAGGCGAGCTGGCCGAGACCGGCACGCACGAGCAGCTGCTGGCCCTGGGCGGTATTTATAAGGGCCTTTACGAAGCCCAGACTTAGCCGCGCGGAGGTCACCGCGGCGGCAGGGTCAGCAAAACCTTCACGGAGGCCGAGGCTTGCGTAAGCGCCGAGGCCGAGTGATGAGGCGCGCGCACACGGTGAGGCCCGGCTTTAGAGCGAGGCATAATTATGCCTCGCGTCCGGGCCGCAAGGGCGGAGGCAATTTTTACAGCGAAAAATTGCCGAGCCGGGGTCGCGGAAAACCGCTATGCGGTTTATCCGTGACCGCGCGACGCCGCATTTTGATGACCCTGCCGCCGCAGTGACCGGAGTATAAAATTTTATGGTGATCTTTTTCAGTTTTCTTGCCGTTGCTTTCACCCTTACCGGCGCCGGGATAGTGCTTAAATTCGGCGGCCTCAGCAAGCGCGCGCTGGGCCGCGCCCTGGCCTACGCCGCCGGCGTGCTCATCTGCGCCGCGCTGCTCGACATCGTCCCGGCCGGCTTCGCCCTTTCCCCCTCCGCGCTGTCCTACGGCATGCTGGCGGTGCTGCTGACCATCTTCACGCTCGAGAACTTCGCGGCCCACAGTTCCTGCAGCGAATACCTGGAAGACTGCGAGGTGCACCATATCGGCGCCGTCGCCATAGCGGCCATGGGGCTGCATTCGCTGCTGGACGGTTTCAATATCGCAGTGGGGTTCGCCCCGGGCACGGTGGCGGGCATCAACGTGGCACTGGGCGTGATCCTGCACAAATTCGCCGACGGCGTAACGCTGGTGTCTTTGCTGCTGCACGCCGGCAATACCCGCCGCAAGGCGCTGGTCTTCAGCCTCTGGCTGGCCGCCGCCACGCCGGCGGGCGCCCTGGTCGCCGCCCCGCTGCTCAAAGGCCTGCCGCCGGGCAGCGAAGCCTTCATGCTGGGCCTCAGCGGCGGCTCCTTCCTTTACATAGCCATGGCGGACATCCTGCCCCGGCTGCACAAAACTTACGACCGCCTGGCCCCGGCTATTTTCGCGCTGGGGTTCGCCACGGTCTGGCTGATACGCCGCTTCGGAGCCTGATTATGGAACTCAACGACCTGCTTAACAAATTCAGGGAATATTCCGCCCAGGACACCACCGTGCTGGAATACGCGTGGAACTATTCCAGCGAAGCCCACAACACGCAGAAGCGCGCCTCCGGCGAAATGTATTTCGTGCACTGCATGGCGGTGGCGGAGATCCTGGTGGACTACAAGATGGACCTGGAAACGGTGGCGGCCGGCCTGCTGCACGACGTGCTGGAAGACACCAAGATCCCCCACGAGACCTTCCGCAAGGAATTCGGCGACGAGATCTACGAGCTGGTGGCGGGCGTGACCAAGATAGAAACGCTGAAATTCACTTCGCGCGACGAGGCGCAGGCCGAGAACTGGCGCAAGATGATCCTGGCCACGGCCAAGGACATCCGCGTGATAGTGATAAAGCTGGCCGACCGCCTGCACAACATGCGCACGCTGAATTTCCTCTCCCGTGAAAAGCAGCTGGAGATCAGCCACGAGACCATCACCCTGTACGCGCCGCTGGCCCAGCGCCTCGGCATCTTCCGGCTCAAGTCAGAGCTCGAAGACCTCTCCTTCAAATACCTCTTCCCAGACGAATTCCAGAGCCTGCTGAGCAAGGTGCAGCTGCGCTACGTGATGCGCGAGAAGCTGCTCGAGGATTTCAAGAAAGGCGTGGAAAGCCACCTGGGCACCACGCAGATCCCGCACCGCGTGCTGAGCCGCGCCAAGAACCTCTACTCCATCTACCGCAAGATGCTCAGGCAGGAGAAGCCTTTCGAGGAGATCCAGGACGCGCTGGGCGTGCGCATCATCACCGACAGCGTCATCAACTGCTACGCGCTGCTGGGCACCGTGCATTCCGTGTTCAAGCCGGTGGCGGGCTCCTTCACCGACTATATCGCCGTGCCCAAGATGAACCTCTACCAGAGCCTGCATACCAGCGTCATGGCGTCCTCCGGCGAGATCATCGAGATCCAGATCCGCACCGAGGAGATGCACCGCATCTCCGAATACGGCATCGCCGCCCACTGGCGCTACAAGCTGGGCGAGAAAGGCGCCGACCAGCACCTCGACGAAAAGCTCAACTGGCTGCGACAGTGGATAGAATGGCTGCAGGACATCAACAGCCCGCGCGAATTCATAGAAAGTTTCAAGACCGACCTCGAGCTGGACCAGATCTTCATCTTCACGCCCAAGGGCGAAGTGAAGCCCCTGCCGGTGGACGCCACGCCGCTGGATTTCGCCTATGTCATCCACTCCGACATCGGCGACACCTGCATAGGGGCCCGGGTCAACAACAAGATGGTACGGCTGGACCAGCCGCTCAAGAGCGGCGACGTCTGCGAGATAATAACCCGCAAGAATTCCGCCCCGAAGAAGGACTGGCTGACGTCGGTAAAGACGGCCGGCGCCCGCAGCCATATCCGCAAGTACCTCAGGGAACACGGGCAGCTGCAGGACTAGGCCTGGCGACCGGCGGCCCGCAGCGGCGTATACAGGAACAGCAAGGGGCGCCGCGCCCGGAGCGGCTGTTTTTTCCGGCGGCAAATCATGAATTTCACTGAGTTTTCCGAGATCACGCCAGCCAAAGTTGCGGCCCTCAAAGAGCGCATCGCCCGGCTGGGCATAGACCTGCGGCTTATCGACGAGCAGTTCATCCGCGGCTCGGGACACGGCGGCCAGAAGATCAACAAGACTTCCAACAACGTGCAGCTGAAATACCCGCCGCTGGGGCTGGTAGTGCGCTGCCAGCGCGAGCGCAAGCGTTCCCTCAACCGCTTCCTGGCGCTGCGCGAGCTGGTCGACGAGATCGAAGTCAGGATCTCGCCGGAAACCTCGGAACGCCTCAGGGAAATAGAAAAGATCCGCAAAAAGAAAGCCCGCGCCAGGGCGCGGGCTAAATAAAGGCGGCCCCGGCCGCCCCCGCCGCCGCGGCCTGTCAATCCACAGGCTCCCAGTAACATTCGTTGGTATTCCGGGCGCTCTGGCTGCAGGCGGCCTTGCAATAGCATTCGCCGGGCTGGGTATGGGGATAGATCTCCTTGCAATTCCTCCAGCTGCAGCTCCAGGAAACGTTGAACTTGCACACATATCTTTCCTGGCGCTGCGTCTTTACGGTGCGGTATTCCACTTCTTCCATATTCCAGCGCTGGGAAGTATCGGAGCACATGGCCCAGCCGTAGCCGTTCTCGTCTATATTATTGGATTTAAAGGTATACCCGGCCTGGCGTATGCCGCGGCGCGCCGCTTTTGCCGCGGGAACGGCCGGCGCTTCAGCGGCTGCTTCTTTGTACTCCTTCGGGGCAGAGCAGACCGGCGCAGGCAGCGGCGTGCTGCCCGACCAGCCGGCAGCGGTAAAAAAACCGGAACTTTTCAAAGCCCGGCCGTCAAAATTAATTCCGCCCTCTTCCGCGCCCGCACCCGCCGCCGCCACCGCCAGCACCGCCGCCAGAATGAGCCCTGTTTTTTTCATAGTTTTCCCGCCTCCCGGTTCCTTAATATGCTTGCCATGCAGCCTCAACCAGCACAGAGCAATTATTATGCCAACAGCGAACAAAACCAATTTTCACCCTTTTTACACTCGAAAAGCCGGCAGACGCAGCAAACAACCGGTTTTATATTTTCATATGGAAATACATATTTTCATTTGAAAATATTTCGGCGCCTGCCGGGAGGGAGGAGCGCCCTGATCTTGCCTGCCGGTCCGCAATCCCGCCGGGCAGCCGCCGCCCTGGGCGTCACGGCCCGAGCCGCAATATTTGTATACTAGCTATGCGGCGGAGCTGAAAAATCCTCCGGCCCGGCGGCAGCAGGCAAGTTTCAGCGGCCTGGCGCCGCCAAGTACGGCAGATCTACCGGGACAGGTATGGCAACTGAAACAGATAAAGATTACAAGCGCATCCTTCTTATACTTATCGGGCGGCTGGGCGACTATATCGTCACCACGCCTTTCCTCGAAGGCCTGCGGCGGCGTTACCCCGGCGCGGAAATAACGCTGATCACCTCGAAAAAAGCCATGAACCTGGCTGCCTCCAACCGCAACGTGGACCGCGTGTTGATCTTCCGGGGCTGGCACGACCTCCCCGGCGTTATCATGATGTTCGCGACCGCGATGAAAAACTACGACCTGGCCATAGACCTGAACCCGTCGTACAGCCGGTCCTCGCTGTGGCTGATCCGGGCGGGCGGCGCGCGGGAGCGCCTGACTTTCGAAAAAAAAGCGCCCGCCGGGACCTATACCTCGGTGATCAAGCATGATCTGGCCGAAGAGCATTTCCTGGACAAATACGTGAACCTTGCCGGGCTGCTCGGCTTCGTTCCGCCGGAAAACATGAACATAAGCCTCGGCGCGCAACTGCTCGCCGAAGGCGAAAAGCTTTACAAAGGCCTGGGCTTCGCGCCCGGCTCCTTCGCGGTGGCCATCCATCCCGGCAATTTTAAGAAATACGAGACCCGGTGGCCTGAGAAGAAGTTCGTGGAGTTCACGAAGGAATTAATGAAGATCCCCGGGGTTGCGGTCTTCTACCTGGTGGGGCTGGGCGAAGAAAAGGAAACGGCGGACGGCATACTCCGCTTCCTGCCGGGGATAAAACACATCCCCCCCAAATCCGCCGAGCTTACCGGCGCCATCCTGAAGAATACCGGCATGCTGGTCTGCAACAGCACCGGCACGCTGCACCTGGCGGCGGCGGTGGGCGTTCCGACCTTCTCCTTCAACAGGCCGTATACCGAAAAATGCTGGAAGCCGCGCGGGGAAAAGCACTTCGCCATCACTTCCGCCGAAGGCGGCAACTGCCGCGAGATCCCGGTAGCGGACGCGGTAAAGGCCTTCAGGCTGGCACTCGAAAAACTGGGAGCCGCGCGCTAGGACCGGCGCCGGGCAAGCCTGTTTCTCAGTTGAACTTTTTGGCGGCGGCCGCGCCGGCGTGCAGCAGGGCGCGCAGTTCCTCGTCGGTCCAGTTATTCCTGCGGTAGAGCCGCACTTTCAGTTCTCCGGCGTCCAGCGAAAGCTCGGTCAGGTCCCCGCCGGCGGCGAACACGCCGAACGCCGCGGCCCTGTCCGCGGCCGACGGTCCCTGTTCCGGCGGCTCGCAGCGCAGGGTATAGCCGGCCGCCCTGAAACTTTCCGGCACATCGGCCACCTCGGGAGGCAGGAACTCCAGCGGCCGGTGCAGCAGGCCCGAGCGGTGCGCCGCCAGCCTGAGCCCCTGCGGGTTGCCGACGGCGTAACGGAACTCCGCCTCGTAACCGGTCACGCTGCCGTGGTTAGAAACGGAATTAGTGCTGAATAGCGCCGGGATCCCGTCTATTTTCCCGTCCGGGCCGGCCCCGCCGTAGACCCTGGCGGCTAACTTTTTCATTTCATCGTCACCGCCTAAACTTAACCCGCCGAAAAGTTTCCAGGCGAGCCGCAACAACACAAGCATGAAGCAAAGAATGACCGACGCCCCGCCCATGATGAAGAGCAGCAGCATCCCGGGCCGGTCCGGCAGGGTGTCTATCCAGTTCGTCAGGGCGAAGAAAGTGCTGTTGGAGTCCATAGATACGGCTATGCCTCGCTAACGCTTGAAGCGTTTAGCTTCTTTCTGGAACTGCGCGATCAGCGGGGTGAAAGCGGCGGCCGCGCTTTTCGGCAATTCCCTGTACTCCGCGTCGAAGACCTTGAGCCCCCCCTTGTACGCCTCCAGCGGCATCACCAGCGCGTCCCCGTCGCGGATAATAGCCGCCGTATCCCACGACCCCACCGCCACAAAAGGCCCGGGGCCTTTTTCAAAAAGCCAGCGCCCGTTGGAATAATCCGAAGCCGGGTTCCTTACCCCGGCCAGCCGCATCAGCGCCGGCGCCACATCCATATGGCTGGTGACGGTCTCCGTTACCATAGCCGGGCGGCCGGGTTCGTAGAACACCAGCGGCACCCGCACTTCCTCGGCGCTGTATGCCTGGTTGTGGCCGTAATATCCTTTCTCATAGAACGGCTCGCCGTGGTCCCCGGTAATAAGCACCACCGTATCGCGCAGTCCGCCCGTAGCGCCGACCGCTTTCAGAATGCGGCCGATGAAGGCGTCGTCGCCGTACAACGAATTTTTGTACTTGTTGAACAAGGGGCCTACGGCGGCCTTGCTCAACGCCAGCTGGCTTATCCCGGAGGAAGGCTTGAATTTCTCGAACCCGGGCAGGTAATCGTAATTCCCGTGGGAAGCGTCGTAGAAGATGAAGGCGAAATAAGGCTTTTTACGGTCGCGCTGCCTGAGGTAGGAAATAAAATTATCCGAAATGTCGCTGTCGCGCTCGGCGCCGTCGGCGCCCCGGGGTTCGTCGTAAATACCCGCGCGCGGGACGTCCACGAAACAGGTCTTGTTGAATTCGGGATAGCTCAGCTTGGCGGAAGCCGACACCCGCAGGTCGTAACCCTGCCGTTTCAGCACGTCGATGAAAGCCGGGCCGCGCCGTTCCCCCACCACCGGGAACCAGTAATTGCCGTAGAGGCCGTACAAAATGGAGAAGATGCCGAAACGGGTGCAGTTGCCCCCGCTGTAATGGTTCCTGAAGACCGCGGCCCTCCTGGCGAAAGCCGAGGATTCCGGCATCACCTCCGGGTTGAGCATGTCGGCGCGCAGGGAATCCACCACTATCACCAGGAAATTCAGCGGGCGGTCCGGCGGCGCAACCTCCAGCGGCGCGGCAGGATAGGCCAGACCGGAATATTTAAGGTCTATGCCGCCTTTCACTTCATTGTCCAGTTTGACTCCCAGGTACTTGGTGGCGAAGCTGCGTATCCGGAGCGGCTGGTAAAGCGGGAACAACTGCGAATTGCGGGTTATATAGACCGAGTCGTAAAGAGTGCCCCAGGCGAACAGCCCCTTGTCCGCCGCCACGCACAGCAGCAGTAACGCGCCGACCGCCGCGGCCCGCCGGCTGCGCCATTGCAGGGCCAGCTTCTCCGATAAGCGCCAGAACCGCCACTGCGCAAAGCCCAGGGCCGCCGCTATCAGCACGAACAGCGCCTTGGTGCCCCAGCCCTGGTCCAGCGACTCCAGCCCCCCGGGGGTAAGCACCAGGTTGAGCACCATCGAATTAAGGTGGAACCTGAAGATCTTGAAGATCGCGACATCCGTAACCAGCGTCATCTGGAAAGCGGCCAGCAGCGCCGCCAGCAATCCCCGCCCGGGCGCGCTCAGGAAAAGCAGCGCGGCGGGGATGGCCAGCACGGCGTACAGCATTGTGGTGTTGGAAACCAGCGCCGCGCTGACATAGGCCAGTTCCAGCGGATGCCCTCCCGCGAAGAAAAGGTAAATGGAACTGACTGCCAGGGAAAGGCAGAAATTCAGCCCTAAAAACACCGCCAGCCGCTTAAAACCGGGTTTTTCAGTCGCCATGGGTTGATAGAAGTCAAAAACCGCGTAAAAGTGATATAATGATTCTACATATTTATGAAAATGATAAAAATCGCCTTCATAGCAGTTTTTGCAATTTTTACCCTGGGCGCCGCCCTGCCGGCCCTTGAACTGAACGCCGTAAAAGCCGGCGACATACAGGCCCTCGCGGCCGACATCCCCGTACCCGCGGCCAAGGCCATGAACGACGCCGTTTTCCAGGACACGCCCGTAGACCCCGTGATCATCACCGTGCCGGGGCTGAGTTTCGCGGAGATAGGCCCGGACCCGCTGGAGCTGAAGGTCATCCTTAACCTGTTCAAACTCCTTTTTCCGAAGAAGAACGTCAATGAATGCGTACTTTCAACGGAACTGGACGCGCTCAACAATGATTATTTCATGATGGAAGACGGCGATGTCACCCCGGCCCCGACCCGGCGCGTGCCCGACAATTACATCGAGGAAAAGCTCAAGGAACTCCCCGGCTACGCCACCCACGACCTGGTGATCCTCCCTTTCCGCTGGTCCCGCGACCCGGATGACAGCGAAACGGTGATCCCGGAACTGGCCCGCAGGATAACGGAAGTTTACGACCAGTACAAGGGTTCCGGCAGGCCGGTCTATATCCTGGCCCACAGCTGGGGCACCGTACTTTCCCACACCGCCCTGCACATGGTGAACCGCACCCGCCCGGATGTGAAGATAGGCCGTTTTATCACTATGGGCTCCCCGCTGATGCCCGCTAATTTCGTGGTAAAAATGTTCGTCAAGGTAGGCATAAAGAAAGAGCAGTTGGAAAAAGCCGTGGCCAAGCCCGCGATAGTCAGCCAGTGGCGCAATATCTGGGCGGACAGGGACATGATGTCCAACGCCATAACCGCCGCCGACGCCAACACCCAGGTGGACACCGAGGTCGCTTATGTCGAGCCGCTGCTCATAGACCTGATCCTGCACAACAAGCCCCTGAAGAAGGCCGCCCGGGCGGACCTTTTCAAAATACGCAGCATTGGCGACTGGCACGGCTCTTATTTCTTCGATTACAAGGCGACCCTGAAATCGCTGCAGAAAGAAATTTTTATACCTGTCTTCAAGCCCGTGCTGGCCCCCCAGCTGGTAGACGGCATTAATTAGCAGGCCCGGCGCCCTCCGCCCGCGCCAACTGTTTTATGGACCTAAAAAAACTTGCCGTTTTCTTCAAAGAGAGCGGCGCGCCCGCTTTCCGCATCAAACAGGCCCGCGACGCCGTCTACAAGAATTTCGCCGCCTCCTGGGACGAAGTCCCCGTGCTGCCCGCGCCGCTGCGCGAGGGCCTGCACAAAGCGGTGCGCATCCATTCGGTGGACAACCTCGAGACCCTGGTCTCGAAGAAGCGCGACGCCATTAAATTCTGTTTCGGGCTCAAGGACGGGCTCAAGATAGAGACCGTGCTGCTGAACCTGCTGCCGGAAAAGTGGAGCATCTGCCTCTCCACCCAGGCCGGCTGCCCCGTGCGCTGCCCCTTCTGCGCCACCGGCCGCAAAGGCCTCAAGCGCAACCTTTCTCCCGACGAGATAACCGACCAGTTCCTGGCCGCCGCGCATTACCTCAAAGCTACGCGCTCGCAGAAGATCTCGAACGTCATCTTCATGGGCATGGGCGAGCCGATGCTCAACTACGACGCCGTAGCCGAAGCCATAAACGCCCTCACCGACCCGGACCGCGTCGGGCTGGGCCAGCGCCATATCTCCGTTTCCACCTCCGGCCACGTGCCGGGCATACGGCGCTTCGCCAAGGATTTCCCGCAGTGCAACCTGGCGGTGTCGCTGCACGCCGCGGAAGACGCGCTGCGCAACACCCTGGTGCCGCTCAACAACACTTACCCCCTGGCCCAGCTGGCCAAGGCGCTGACCGATTATATTTTCTCCACCAAGCGCCGCGTCTTCATCGAGTACGTCATGCTCGAAGGGATCAACAGCAGCCGCAGCCAGGCCGCCAGGCTCAACTCCTGGCTGCGCTCGGTGGCGGCGCCCAAATATTTCGTGGTCAACCTCATCCCCTACAACCGCACGGGCGGCCAGTTCCGGGCTCCCGCCCGGGAAAGGGTGAAGGTCTTCGCGGACCTGATGGAAGAAATGGGGTTTGAAACCACTATCCGCAAGAGCCTGGGCGAGGACATCGCCGGCGCCTGCGGCCAGCTGGCCGGCCAGTAAGGCCCGGCCGGCCCGCAAAACGCAAACAGATTTTCTTCAGCTCCGCCGCTGCCCACGCGCGCGGGCGGGGTCAGTCCACCGTTATGGATTTGCTCACGTTCTTGGGCGAATCGGGGTGCACGCCGTGGTCCCGGATCTCGAGCCTGTTGAGGAAATTCATTTTCCTCACGCTCATTTCCAGGGCCAGCAGCTGCAGCACTACCGAACTCGTGAAGAACACCAGCAGGTCGTCGCCGGTGGCGGGCAGCACGATATAGCCCGACCGGTAAGTCTTGGAATACATGGACGCCGCTTTTTTTTCCGCGGCGTCGCGCAGCAGCTTGTTCTCCTCGGCTATCACGTAAATGTTCGCGCCGCGGATCTTGTGCGTGTTGATCTGCGAGATGGTCAGGTTGATGTCCCTTGAATTCGGCCCGGTCACGAAGACCAGCGGATAGTTCGTGTACAGGCTCTCGAAGAAGTTGTGCTCCCTGAAGATCTCGGCGAAGATCCTGGCCTCGTCCGCGCTCAGCCCTTTCGGATTCAGGTCGAAGAACGCGTAGTCGGAGACGGCGCGGAAGATCCGGTAAACGCTTTCCCCCGGCAGATGCCTGCCGGCTTTGTGGCTCACGGCGTATTTTACGCTATCCGAGAATTTGTTGACCAGCCCGCCCACGCCCTCCATGCCGAAAATGGTGTTCACGCCGAGTATCGTATTGGGACCGTGCTTGAACTCCGGGGCTTCGAACCCTTCGGTATGGTTGAGGACCACTTCCCGGACCTTCAGCGCGCCTTCGCGCGCGATGCCCTGCATCCCCGTGGCCAGGATATGCATGCTGGGCTCCAGGAACAGGTCCCGGCAGGCTTGTTTGACGCCCGCCCGGGAATTCTTTATAGCCGCGCCTATCAGTTCCGGGATGCGCCGCAGGTTCCGCTCCGCCCTTTCCAGGGTCTCTTCGGCTACCGGCCCGCTCTTCTCCGCGTAAAACTGTTCGGCCAGCCGCAGCGCCAGCACGTACAGCACCAGCAGCTGGTTGATGAAACTTTTAGTGGCCGGCACCGCTATCTCGGGGCCGCAATGCAGCGGGATGAACACGTCCGACTTCTCCAGGGCGATGGTGGAGTTGACGTTGTTGAGGATGTTGATATAGCCGACTTTCTTCCCGGCTTCCCTGACCTGGTTGAAAACGTCGATCAGGTCTTTCGTCTCGCCGCTCTGGCTGATGCCTATTATGATATCCCCGTCCTCGACCGCTTCCAGGCACTGGGACCGGAAATCACCGGGCAGGTAAGCGGTGATATTTATGCCGGCTATCTTATTAAAAAATACCGACGCGCATTTGGCTGCATTGTAGGAAGTGCCGCAGGCCACGAAGTAAGCCGTATTGCCGCTTTTTCGGCATGCGCCCAGGCGCTGCACGAAAGCTTTTACCCTCGCGGTGATATCCTCTATCTCCTCCAGCATGAACAGGGCGTCGAAAAATTTCACGGCGCCCGCGCTCTTCCCGGGACCGGCGGCCCCGCCCAGCTCTTCGAAGAAATCCGCGAGGTAGGATTCGAGCGGCTGCCTGGCCAGGGCGGCCCGGCAGCGTGCGACATAAGGCCGCACACCGGCCTCCGCCTTGCGCAGGAACGCGGCGGCCTCCGCCTTCAGCTCCGCAGCCTGCGTCAGCGCGGCTAGCCGGAGGATTTCCGCCTTCAATTCTTTGACCAGCGCCGGCTTTTCCGCCGCCGCTTTGCGGGCCAGCGCCACCAGCGGCGAGCGGTCGGCGAAATAGTTGAGCACCCGCCCGGCCGCTTCCACCTCGCCGGAGATCTCCTGCTCCATGAAATACTTGAACGGTTTTTTCAGTTCGGTCTCTTCCACCTTCAGGTGGCTCCGGGCGGGCGCCTTGTCTACTCGGGCGCCGGTCTTGATGTTGTAAAAATCGGCTTTGTCGTGCGTATACAGCGCGAATTCGTCCTCTTTGAGCGGGTAGATTATTTTTGTCAGCGAGAGCACGCTGGCCAGGTCCGACGAAGCGATGATGAATTTCCCGTGCGTTCCATGCGCGCCTTCGCCCATATAAAGGCTGCTGCCGGCCTTGATGCAGGCCATCAGTTCCGTCACCGGGTCCACCACCACGGCGGCGAATGAGCCGGTCATTTTTTTAGAGGCTTCGAGGATCGCGTTCTTCAGGGCCGCGTAGCGCTGCCCGCGGCTGCCGCCGTTCTCCAGCTTTTTAAGCTCTATGGCGAAAAAATGTTCTATCGTATGGACCAGCATTTCGCCGTCGTTATCGCTCTTCACGTCGTGCCCGCGGCTGACCAGCCAGTTCTTTAGCTGGTCGCAATTGGTAATATTGCCGTTGTGCGCGCCGTAGAGATGGGTGTGGCAATACACGTCGTGCGGCTGGGCGTTCTCCCTGGTCACCGCCCCGAAAGTGGCCCAACGCACCTGGCCGCAGAACAGTTTTCCCGCAAGGCGGTCGATGCCTAGTTTTTTCGTGATCACCGTGGGCGAGCCGACATCTTTCCTCAGCGTTATCTTCCCGCCGGCACCCTGGAGCAGCGCGCCGGTGGAATCATAACCCCGGTACTCCAGCATCCGGAGCAGCCTGGACGCCACCTGCCCCAGGTCTTTCCTTTCATTTTCACAACGCACGCCTATAACTCCGCACATAGCGTCTCCTTGCCGATAAATATACTTTTTTCCTGTTTTCTGGGCTATAGGCGGCCTGTTCTCGGGCCGGCCCCGGCCGCCCAGGGACCTGTGAAGTTTTCTCCGCGGGCCTCAGCGCGCGCCGGCCAGGGACGGATCGTTTACCGCCGCCCAGGCCAGCGCGCTCTCCGCTTCCTCGACGCGTCCCAGCGCTTTCAGGAGCTTGTAACTTTCGAACCCCGCCTTGCCGCCCAGCCTTTTCCGCTCCGCCAGGGTGCCGCCCTCACCGGACTCCGCCAGGTAGACCGCTTTCTGGCACGCTTCCAGCGCCTTCTCTTTTTTATTGTTTTTCGCCAACTCTTCGCACTGGATTATCAGTTCCTTCGGTCCTGACTTGGAGGCCGGCTGCTTTAACCGGATAACCGGGACCCCGGACACCCTGCCGGGGACCGCAGAGGCTGCCGCCGGGCCTCCCTGCCCCGCGGCAGGATTAACGCCCCCCAGGGGCGCCGGAGTTTCCAGCCCCGCTTTAAAACCCAGCAGGGCGAATACAGCCAGAAAGACCGGCAGCAGCAGGTAAGAAATATTTTTTTTCTTCTTTAAGAGCCCGATGCTTTCCCGGATCATAAGTTCTATTTTCCCCATATAGGATCCTCCCATGAACAGAACGTCCAAAATCCGCTCCCGCCCGGCTCCAGGCCTACAGGCCCAACAGGCCGGTTTTGAGCGCTTTATCCGCCGGCTCCGCTCCCAGCCAGACCTTGAACAGCGCGTCCGAAAAATCCTTGCCTTCCACGCCGCCTGCGGCTTTGCCGCCCGCCTGCACCTCAAGCCCGGCGCCTGGCCGGTAAGTGAAAACCAGCCTGTCCCCTTTTTTTACGTCGGGGATCAGCCGGGAAAATTTTTCCATGCGCGTTTTAAGGGCGGGCAGGGCCGGCCCCGCGTTCTTTTCAAAGCCTCCGGCGATGGCCGCGGCTACGTCGGCCCCGTCCACCGCGCGCAGGAAAAAAAGTTCCATGCGCTTCATTTGCTCCGACGCGGCTATTTCCAGGCCGTCGGACGATGTTTTTTCCAGGTACAACCCGGCCACGTAAACTTTGAAGACCACTTTCGTGCGCGCGCCCATGCCGTTGAGCTTCAGGTTTTTCCCGTCCTGCTGCAGGCTGAGCGGCAGGGCCACCCCTTTAAGCGTCCGGCTTTCTTCCGCGGCCGCCAGCCACAGGGGCAGCGCCAGCAGCAGCAGTATGGATATTTTTTTCATTCCGCGCCCCCGTCGCTCATTTCCTGCCGGTAAACAATTTAGCGGCCTTCTCGTTGGAGGTCACGATCCCCGTTATCATAGCCGAACTGAAGCCGTGGTGCTCCATTTCATTAAGCCCTTCTATGGTGCAGCCGCGCGGCGTGGTGACCTTGTCTATCTCGCTCTCCGGGTGCCCCTGCAGGTTCAGCAGCAGGGAGGCCGCGCCGCGCGCGGTCTGCGCGGCCATGAGCTGAGCCTCTTCCGAATGAAAGCCGATCTGGGTGCCGCCCTGCGCGGCGGCGCGGATGGCGCGCAGAAAAAAAGCTATGCCGCAGCCGGCCAGCGCGGTGGCGGACAGCATCAGTTCCTCGCTGATCACCAGCGTTTTTCCCAGCGCATCGAAGATCTCCTTCGCCCTGGCCAGCGCGTCCCGGCTGCCGGGGGCGGCGCACAGGCAGGTCATGGCCTCGCGGATGGCTATGGCGGTATTGGTCATTACCCTGACCAGGCCGACGTCCTTTTTGAGCCAGCCCGCTATCTGCTGCGTGCTGACGCCCGAAACTATAGAGATCACGGTATGCCGGCCCGGCCGCAGCGCGGGCCGTATTTCCTTCGCCAGGCCTTCTACCTGCCCGGGGCCGACCGCCAGTATGATTATTTCCGCGCCTTTCACAGCGGCGAGGTTGTCGCAAGTAGCGCTGAAACCCTCCGCCCGCAGGGGTTCCAGCAGCTCGCTGCGGCGGCGGGTGAGGATTATGTCCGCGGGCAGGCAGCGCCCCGAAACCGCCAGCCCCCTGGCGATGGCGGCGCCGATATTCCCGGCGCCCAGTATGGCTATTTTTCCCGAGGCGCAGTGTGCGGACCTTTTAGTTCCCATAGTTAACGTGCCCCCCCGCTTCAGCCGGCCAGAAATTTCTTCAGGCCGGTCATGATCATCTGCACCGAGATCGTAACCAGTATCATGCCCATGAGCTTTTCCATGGCCAGCAGGCCGCGGGCGCCCATCACCCGGGAGATCCGGTCCGAAAGGCCGGCCAGGATGGCCATATTGATCAGCCAGGAAACTATCACCACGGCCAGCGGCTCGGACCAGCCCCCGCCCGCCTTCATGGAAAAAATGAGCACGGTGGTCAGCGTGGACGGCCCGGCTATGAGCGGGATGGCCAGCGGCACGATGAACGGCTCCCCGCCGGGGCCCTCGGCGAAAGAGGAATGCGGGTTGGGGAAGATCATCTGGATGGCGATGAGGAACAGCACGATGCCGCCGCCCACGCTCAGGGAAATAATATCCAGCGCCAGGAAAGACATCAGGGATTTCCCGAAGAACAGGAAGAACACCATTATCCCCAGGGCGATGAAAAGTTCCCTGGTCACCACCGCCCGGCGCCGCGCGTGCGGCACGCCTTTCAGAGCGGTGACGAAGGGAGGCATATTCCCCAGCGGGTCCATGACCAGCGTCAGCGTGAAAACCGAGGAGATGAACTGTGTCAGGTCCATAAATAACCGCGGAGAGGGCCGGGGGCCGGGGCTCTGACGCCCGCGCGCCCCGCCGGCCGCTCTCCGCTTTTAGCGCCGCCTACTTCTTTTCTTCGGCCGCGGGGGGAGGCACTCCCTCCACCCCGTCGTCAACCACGGGCTCCACGGAGGCTATCTTGTCGCCCTCCTCCATGCGCACCAGCCGCACGCCCTGCGTGTTGCGGCTGATCACCCGCAGCGCCTTGCACGGCATGCGGATGATCTTGCCCTTCTCGGTCATCACCATCAGGTGGTCCTTGTTCTCCACCAGGTAGATGCCCACCACCGCGCCGTTGCGGTCGGTGGCCTTGATGGTGATCACGCCCGAGCCGCCGCGGTTCTGATGGCGGTATTCGTCGAGGTCGGTGCGCTTGCCGTAGCCGTTCTCGCAGACCGTGAGCAGCGTCTTCTTGGTCTTGGGCTCGGCCACTTCCATGCCGATGACGGTGTCCTTATCGGCCAGGCGGATACCGCGCACGCCCATGGCGTTGCGGCCCATCGAACGCACGTCGCTCTCGCTGAAGCGGATGGACATGCCCTCTTTGGTGCCGATGATGATCTCGTACTTGCCGTCGGTGTAGCCCACGCTGGTCAGGATGTCGCCGTCCTCCAGACCGATGGCGTTGATGCCGCTGCGCCGGATGTTGGCGAAGTCCGCGATGGGGGTCTTCTTGATGTTGCCCTTGCGGGTGCACATCACGATGAAGGCCTCTTTCCCTTTGGCTTCGGCGAAGGATTCGATGGCCAGCACGGAGGTGACCGTCTCGTCCTTGATCTGCAGCAGGTTCACTATGGCCTTGCCCCGGCCGGTGCGGTTGCCCTCGGGGATCTCGTAGCCCTTCAGCGCGTACACTTTGCCGCGCGTGGTGAACATCAGGATGGTGGCGTGGCTCGAAGTGACGAAGAGCTTCTCGATGAAGTCCTCTTCTTTCACGTCGGAGCCGATGATGCCCTTGCCGCCGCGGCCCTGCACCTTGTAGGTGTCGGCCGGGATGCGCTTGATGTAGCCGCCGTGGGACATGGTGATGATCACGTCCTCTTCAGGGATCAGGTCTTCGATGTCGAGTTCGGCGGCTTCGCCGGTGATCTCGGTCTGGCGCTTGTCGCCGTATTTTTCCTTGAGCTCTTTCAGCTCGTCCACTATTATCTGGAGGACGCGCTTGGGGTCGGCGAGGATGGCGCGCAGCTCGGCCACCAGCTTCATCAGCGCCCGGTGCTCCTCTTCGATGGCGCCGACTTCCAGCCGGGTGAGCTGGTGCAGCCGCATGTCGAGGATGGCCTGCGCCTGGATATCGGACAGCGCGAACTTCACCATCAGCTTGCCCTTGGCTTCCAGGGAATCCTTGGACTTTTTGATGATCTCGACGACGGCGTCGATGTTCTGCAGGGCTATCAGGTAGCCTTCCAGGATGTGGGCGCGGGCCAGCGCTTTCTTAAGGTCGTACTTGGTGCGGTTCACTATCATCAGCCGGCGGTGGCGCACGTACTGGAGCATTACCTCCTTGATGGGCAGCACGCGGGGCCGGCCGTCCACGATGGCCAGCATGATCACACCGAAGCTGGCTTCCATCTGCGTGTGCTTGTAGAGCAGGTTCAGCACCACCTGGGCGTTGCCGTCGCGCTTTATCTCTATCACTATGCGCATGCCGCGCCGGTCGCTCTCGTCACGGATGTCGGAAATGTCCGCGATCTTTTTCTCTTTGACCAGGCCCGCGATGGTCTCGATAAGGGTGGCCTTGTTCACCTGGTAGGGGATCTCGGTGACCACGATGCACTCGCGGTTGCCCTTCATCTCCTCGATCTCGGCGCGGGCTTGCGTAACGATGGAGCCGCGCCCCGTCTCGAAGTAATCCTTGATGCCCTTGCGGCCGCGGATAATGCCGCCCGTCGGGAAGTCGGGACCCTTCAGGATCTTCAGCAGTTCTTTGGTTTCAATGTCCGGGTTGGCCATTACGGCTATGGTGGCGTCGCAGACTTCGCCCAGGTTGTGAGTGGGGATGTTCGTAGCCATGCCGACCGCGATGCCCGACGAACCGTTGATCAGCAGGTTCGGGAGCTTGGCCGGCAGCACCGAGGGCTCGGTCAGCGAGCCGTCGTAGTTGGGGATGAACTTGACCGTTTCCTTCTCGATATCGGCCAGCAGCTCGCCGGCAATGCCGCTGAGGCGGGCCTCGGTGTAGCGCATCGCGGCGGCGGGGTCGCCGTCGACCGAGCCGAAGTTGCCCTGCCCGTCCACCAGCATATAGCGCAGGCTGAACGGCTGGGCCATGCGCACCAGCGTGTCGTAAATGGAGGCGTCGCCGTGCGGGTGGTACTTGCCCATCACGTCGCCGACGATGCGGGCGCTTTTCTTGAAGGGCTTGTTGTGCTGCAGGCCCATGTCGTCCATGGTGTAGAGCACGCGCCGGTGCACCGGCTTCAGGCCGTCGCGCACGTCGGGCAGCGCGCGCCCCACTATCACGCTCATGGAATAGTCGATATAGGAGGATTTCATCTCCTCGCTGATATCGCGGTCCACTATATTGAGAAACATGTTCTCGGGCTGCTTCGGTGTTGCGTCTTTATGATCGCTCATTTTTTTCTTTTACTCCGTTTTAAATATCCAGGTTGCGGGCGGCCAGGGCGTTCTGCTCTATGAAGAGGCGGCGCGGTTCCACTTTGTCCCCCATAAGGGTGGTGAACATCTTCTCGGCCTCGGCCGGGTCTTCCAGGGAAACCTTCAGCAGCTTGCGCTTATAAGGGTCCATCGTGGTCTCCCAGAGCTGTCCGGGATTCATTTCGCCCAGACCTTTGTAGCGCTGGATGTGGGCCCCGGCGGCGCCGGCCTTCATCACGTTCTCCATCAGGGTTTTCAGGTCCCTGGCGGAAGTGAGAGTCTTCTCGGTGGTCAGCTCGAACAGGGCCGGCGCTTTCTCGTCCTCAACCTGGAATTCGGTCAGGCTGTGGCCGATAGCCCGCAGCTTGGCGCAGATATTATTGAGGCGGGTGAATTCCCCCAGCGTCTGGAAATCCGGGCCCAGGTCGTCCTCTTCTATCTCTAACGGCGGCACGCCTTCCTGCGCGGGCGCGGCTTCCCTGGCCAGCGCTTCTTTTTTCTTCTGCACATAATCGTTCTCGTAAGCTTCCCACTCCGCCTCCGTAAAGAAATAGCGGTAGGTCTCCGGCCCGGTCTCGATGCGGTACATCGGCACCTGCCCGTCGGCCAGGAACTTGAGGTAGTCCTTCAGCGTCAGGTTCTTGCTCTCGAGCTTGCGGCCGGTATTGTCCGCGGCTATGGTCAGCTCTATCAGCTCGCTGATCTCTTTGGGTTCGAGCTTTTTGCCTTTAACTTTCACGGTGATGCCGGACAGCGCCTCTTTGAGCTGCCACTTCTGCAGTTTTTCCTCGTTCTCGAAATAGGCTTCGAACTTGCCCTTCTTCACTTTATACAAAGGGGGCTGGGCTATATAAACGTGGCCCTGTTCCACCAGCGGCCGCATCTGGCGGTACAGGAAGGTCAGCAGCAGCGTGCGGATGTGCTGTCCGTCCACGTCGGCGTCGGCCATGATGACGATCTTGTGATAGCGCAGCTTCTCTATGTTGAAGCCATCCTCTCCCTCTCCTATGCCGGTGCCGATCGCGGAGATGATATTGCGGATCATCTCGCTGGAGATGATACGCACCAGCTGGGCTTTTTCCACGTTCAGGATCTTGCCGCGCAGCGGCAGGATAGCCTGGAACACGCGGTCGCGGCCCTGCTTGGCGGAACCGCCGGCCGAGTCTCCTTCCACGATGAAGATCTCTGATTTCTTCGGGTCCTTCTCCTGGCAGTCCGCCAGTTTCCCGGGCAGGCCGGAATCGGTCAGCGAGCCCTTGCGGCGCGCCAGGTCCTTGGCGCGGCGGGCGGCCTCCCGGGCCTCGGCGGCGCCCAGGCCTTTCTGGCAGATGGCTTTGGCGATGGAGGGATGTTCCTCGAAGAATACGCTCAGCGCTTCGCCGGCCAGCGTCTTGACGATGCCTTCCACTTCGCCGTTGCCCAGCTTGGTCTTGGTCTGGCCTTCGAACTGGGGATGGGGGATCTTCACGCTCACCACGACGGTGAGGCCTTCGCGCACGTCGTCGCCGGTGACATTGTATTCCTTGTCCTTGAGGAGCTCGTATTTCTTGATATAGTCGTTGATCACGCGGGTCAGCGAAGAGCGGAACCCGGACACGTGAGTGCCGCCCTCTATCGTCTTGATGTTGTTGACGAAGGAGAACATCGTCTCGGAATAGTCGGTATTATACTGGATGGCCAGGTCCAGCATCGTGTCGCCTTCCGTCTTACTGACAAAAATAGGGTCTTCGTTGATGACCTGCTTGTTGGTGTTGAGGAACTTCACGAACTGCTTTATGCCGCCCTCGAAGAAGAAGGCGTGCTTCTTGCCTTCCTCGCGCTCGTCTATGATGTTGATGCGGCAGCCGGGGTTCAGGAAGGCCAGCTCGCGCAGGCGGTTGGAGATCACGTCGAAGGAGAAGACCCCCTCGCCGAAGATCTCGGCGTCGGGCTTGAACGTTACCGACGTGCCGTGGCCTTCGGCCACGCCGATGTTCTTGACGTCGTACTGCGGCTTGCCGCGCCTGTATTCCTGCTGCCACAGCTTGCCGTCGCGCTGCACCTTCACTTCCAGCCACTCGGACAGGGCGTTGACGCAGCTCACGCCCACGCCGTGGAGACCGCCGGACACCTTGTAGGCGCCCGCGTCGAACTTGCCGCCGGCGTGCAGCACGGTCAGCACCACCTCCATCGCGGACTTGCCCTTCAGGCGGGGGTCCTTCACTTCCTTCATCGGGTCCACGGGGATGCCGCGGCCGTTGTCGGTGACGGAGCAGATATTGTCTTCCTTCAGCACGACGTCTATCTTATTGCAGCCGCCGGCCAGGATCTCGTCTATAGAGTTGTCCACTACCTCGTAGATCAGGTGGTGCAGGCCTTGTATGCCGGTCGAGCCGATATACATGGCGGGGCGCTTGCGCACCGCCTCGAGGCCCTCCATGATCTGTATTTTAGAGGAATCGTAGGAAGCCTCTTTCGTGTTCGCTGTCTTTGTCATGGCTGTCAGACTCCTTTGTCTTACCGCTATATCCTGCTGGCCGTTTTTATGGACCTTATCCACGGCCTTTTAAAATACTTGTTCAGTCCCTTTACCAGGACCGAGCTCCTGAGCGCCAGCTCGTTGGCGGCGGCGGCGGAGCGGGGACGCACCAGTATGTCGTGCCCGTCCACGCCGAGGAGCACGCAGTGCTCGGCGAGCCTGCCCATCTCCTTCTGCCACACCGCGTCGAGGACGGCCAGCCTGTCGGGG
>DAOPZW010000004.1:0-43311 GCA_035353595.1 Elusimicrobiales bacterium
GTTCAAGCGGATCACGGCGCCCATCGAGAACCCGGTGCAGATGCGTCTTGCCCGCCGCAAGATAGCGCTGATAAACACCGTGCTCCGGCAGCGCGAGCTGGCCGCGGCTAAACCCGCCGCAGAGGTTAAAAAATGACAAATCAAAATTCCGAGCAGAAAGCAGAAGTCAGGGGCGGCAGGAAAGTCCTGCGCGGCCTGGTGGTTTCCGACAAGATGGCCAAGACCCGCGTGATCAGCGTGGAACACGTGGTTCGCCACGCCTTCTACGACAAGACCCTGCGGCGCCATCACAAGTTCTACGCGCACGACGAAGCCAACGAGTCGAAAAGCGGGGACCTGGTGGAGATCACCAGCACCCGCCCCCTGTCGGCCCTCAAGCGCTGGCGGATCAGCCGCATAGTCGAGAAGGCCGCGCGGTAAGATACGGGTAAAACGGAGAAAGCTTTATGATACAGCTGAGAACAATGTTGAACGTTGCCGACAATTCCGGAGCGCGGAAACTTATGTGTTTCCACGTGATGGGCGGCAGCTACCGCCGCTACGCCTTCCTGGGAGACACGATAGTGTGCTCCGTAAAGGAAGCCACGCCCCACGCCGCCATTAAGAAAGGCGAAGTCGTGAAGGCCGTCGTGGTCAGGGTCAGAAAAGAGATCCGCCGCAGGGACGGGTCTTATATACGGTTTGACGATAACGCCGTCTGCGTGATAGACGAGAACGGCGAACCCAAGGGCACCCGCGTCTTCGGACCGGTGGCCAGGGAACTGCGCGCCAAGAACTTCCTCAAGATAATTTCACTGGCGCCGGAAGTCATTTAAAAGGCGGAATCATGCTGAAACTAAAGAAAAAAGATATGGTCCTTGTGATCGCGGGTCGCGACAAGGGTAAAAAAGGCGAGATAAAAGAGCTTAAGTCCGGCGGCAAAGTCGTGGTAATGGGCATTAACATCGTGTCCAAGCACAAGAAAACCACCAAAGACAAGCCGGGCGGCATCCATAAGCTGGAAGCCCCGCTCGACATTTCAAATGTCAGGCTGGTCTGCCCCAAGTGTTCCAAGCCGGCGGGCGTGAAGGTCGTGTTCCAGGGCGGAGACAAGCTGCGCGCCTGCAAGAAATGCGGCGAGGTCATAATTTAATAAAGAGGTACTTTTAATGGCGAAGGAAAAAAAGCAGGACAATAAGCCGGAAAAGAAGCCGGATTCGAAGCTGGCCCAGCAGCACGAGAAAAAGAATAAAGAGGCCCATCAGAAGGCCCAGCAGTCTTCCGTGGTGCTGGTGCAGGGCGCCGTGGCGCCGCTGCCTAAAGATTACAAGGTGCGCCTGAAAGAGGATTACACCGCCCGGGTTCTGCCCGCGCTGATGAAGGATCTTAATCTCGCTTCGCCTATGGCCGCCCCCAAAATGACCAAGATCGTCATCAACATCGGGGTCAGCGAGGCCAAGGAGAACATCCAGGCGCTGGACCTGGCCAAGGAAGACCTCACCCTGATCTCCGGCCAGACGCCGCAGGTGCGCCGCGCCAAGAAGTCCATTTCGAACTTCAAACTGCGCGAGGGCATGCCCATCGGCGTCCGCGTGACGCTGCGCGGCATCCGGATGTTCGAGTTCCTGGACCGCTTCATTTCGCTGAGCGTGCCCAGGATCCGCGACTTCCAGGGCTTCGATCCCCGGCTCTTCGACGGCCGCGGCAACCTGAACATCGGCCTCAAAGAACATCATATTTTCCCGGAAGTTAACATGGAAAAATCTCCCAAGGCGCGCGGGATGAACATCTCCTTCGTAACTACCGCCGGAGACAATAAGAAAGGCCAGGCGCTGCTCGAATATCTCGGCCTGCCTTTCAAGAAACCCAAGGTTGAGCAGCCCCGCGCTTAATAAGGATAAAGGAGAAAATTTATGGCTACATATGCATGGATGGCGAAGATGCGCAAACCGCAGAAGTTCTCTACGCGCTTCCGGAACCGCTGCCAGATCTGCGGACGGCCCCGCGCGTACTACCGCGATTTCGGGCTGTGCAGGATCTGCCTGAGGAAGATGGCGCACGACGGTCTTATTCCCGGCCTGAGGAAATCTAGCTGGTAAAAGCGGGCAGCACAAGGGGCGCGGGCCGCGGACAAAAGGACCGGCGCCTGAAGAGTTTTAAGCTTACGAGGTGAAAAAATGGACCCGATATCGAACATGTTGATTTCAATAAAGAACGCCGCCGCCAAGCGGAAGGAACGCGTTGACGTCCCTTTCTCCGGCATAAAGTTCGGGATGATCAAACTGCTCAAGGAAGAAGGCTTTGTATCCAACTACAAAGTGCTCGACCCCAAAGTGGACAAGACCATCGACCGGCGCGGCGTGATCCGCGTTACCCTCAAGTACACGCTGGACAAGCAGTCCGTTATCGTCGGGATCCGGCGCGTTTCGAAGCCCGGCCTGCGCGTCTACCGCGCCCACGACGCGATGCCCCGCATCCGCGCGGCCTTCGGCGTAACCATCCTTTCCACTTCTAAAGGCCTGCTTACGGACGCGGAAGCCAAGAAGCAGAAAGTAGGCGGTGAAGTGATCTGTCAGGTCTGGTAAGGAAACGGGCAGCTGGAATTTAAGAACTGATTTCAAGAAAGAGGTAAAAACATGAGCAGAATAGGCAGAATGCCGGTAGCGCTTCCGGAGAAGGTGAAAGCCAAAGTTGAGAACAGGAAAGTACTGGTGGAGGGGCCGCTGGGAAAACTTTCCTTCTCGCTGCCCGACGGCATAAACGCCGATGTGAAAGATTCGAACATCATCATGAGCGTCGCTAAGGGCGCCGTGGACAAGGGCGCGCTTTTCGGCACCTCCCGGGCCCGCGTCAACAACATGGTGGCCGGCGTGACCAAAGAATTTGAAAAGGTGCTCGAGATCAGTGGCGTCGGTTTCAAGGGCTCCGTCGAGGGCTCCAAGGTCTCGCTGACCCTGGGCTTCTCCCACCCGGTGATCCTCGACATCCCGCAGGGCATAAAGATGTCCTTCGATCCGAAGCAGGTAGTGCTTACGATAAAAGGCATCGACCGCGAAGCGGTGGGCAACCTGGCCGCCCAGATAAAGAGGATCAAACGGCCGGAGCCTTATAAAGGCACCGGCATCAAGTACCAGGGCGAACACATCATCCGCAAGGCCGGCAAGACGGCTGCGGGCGCCAGCGGCGGCGGCGCGGCGGGCGGCGCGGCGGGCGCGGCTAAGAAGTAATTTTCGGATAAACAAGAGGTTGAACTATGATAAGCAAACAAGAAAGATACGAATTCCGCAAGGCGCGTTCACGGAGCAGGCTTTTTGAGAACGGCATCCACCGGCTCCGCCTCAGCGTCTACCGGGGCACCAAATACCTGTACGCCCAGATCGTCGACGATAAAAAGGGCGTCACCCTCGCCGCGGCCTCTACGCTGGATAAAGAGCTTAAAGGCAAGCTCAAATCCGGCAAGAGCGTGGAATCGGCCAAGATCGTAGGCAACCTGCTGGGCAAGCGGGCCCTCGCCAAAGGCGTCACGGAAGTCTGTTTCGACCGCGGCGGCCGGATCTACCACGGCCGCATCAAATCCCTGGCGGAAGGCGCGCGGGAAGCCGGCCTGAAATTTTAACAGGAGAAGATAAAACATGCTTAGAAACCAGAAACAGCTTAAAACTTCAAAAGAACTCAACGCCCAGGGCGGGCCGCGCCCCGCAGGCGACCCGATGGAGCTCGACCTGACCAACGCTAAAGAAGAAAAAGCGGTGGTGGTGGTCATCAACCGCGTCACCAAGGTCGTGAAGGGCGGTAAGCGCTTCTCCTTCAACGCTTTAGTGGTGGTCGGCGACAATAACGGTAAGGTCGGCGTCGGACTGGGCAAGTCCAACGAGGTCCAGACCGCCATACAGAAAGGCACCGCCGGCGCCAAGAAAGAAATGATGCAGTTCCCGATGGATGATTCCACCATCCCCCACGAAGTGGAGGGGAATTTCGGCGCGGGGCATGTCTGGATGAAGCCCGCCATGAAAGGGACCGGCCTCATCGCCGGCGGCGGCGTGCGCGCCGTGCTGGAAGCCGCGGGGATAAAGAACATCCTCACCAAGAACATCGGCACCCGCAACGCCTTTAACACGGTTTACGCCACGATCGACGCCCTCAAGCGCCTCAAGAGCAAGGACGAAGTTCTGAAGATCAGAGGAGAAAAATAATATGGTCGGACTTAACAATCTTAAACCCAAACCGGGTTCATTCCACAAGCGCAAGCGCCTCGGTACCGGCCAGGGCTCCGGCCACGGCCAGACTTCCACCCGCGGCCAGAAGGGTCAGAATTCCACTTCCGGCGGCACCAAGCGCAACGGCTTCGAGGGCGGCCAGACCCCCCTGCTGCGCCGCATCCCCAAGAGCGGGTTCAGCAACGCGCAGTTCCGCACCGAATACGAATGGATCAATATCTCCTCGCTGGAGAAGTATTTCCCGGCCGGTTCTGAAGTTACCCCGGCGGAGATGCTCAAGCGCAGGCTGATCAAGCACGACACGCTCGTAAAGGTGCTGGGCAACGGCGAACTTACCAAGGCCCTCAACGTCACGGCCCACTCCTTCTCTAAAGGCGCGGCCGAGAAGATAACCAAGGCCGGCGGCAAGACTACGCAGCTCGTCGGGCGCAAAGAGGCCAAGTTCGCGGAAATAAAGGCCGCTGATTCCGCCAGGAAGAAAGCCAAAACGGTAAAGAAATAATGCAAAACGTCACGGATATATTCAAGATCGAGGAACTCAAGAAGAGGATATTATTCGTGCTGGGCGCCCTGGCGGTTTACCGCCTGGGCGCGGTGATCCCCATACCCGGCATCAACACCGCCGCCCTCCAGGCTATCTTCCAGGCCCAGTCCGGCTCCATCCTGGGTTTCCTCGATATCTTCTCCGGCGGCGCGCTGGGGCGGTTCTCCATCTTCTCGCTGGGCGTCATGCCTTACATCAACGCCTCCATCATCATGAGCCTGGTGCAGGGCGCGCACGTGTTCCCCGTCCTGGACCGGCTGCAGAAGGAAGGCGAGACCGGCAGGCGCAAGATCGTGCAGTTCACCCGCTTTTTCACGCTGGGCCTGGCGGCTTTCCAGTCGCTCGGCCTGACGCTGGCGCTCACCCGGATGCAGGCCGGCGGCGGGCCGTCCATAGTCCTGAACCCGTCGTTCAGCTTCTACTTTATAACCGTGCTCACGCTTACCACCGGGACTATCTTTGTCATGTGGCTGGGCGAGCAGATCACCGAGCGCGGCATCGGCAACGGCATTTCCCTGATCATCTTCGCCGGTATCGTAAACGGGCTGCCCGCGGCGGTGACGGGGATGATCAAACTCATCCAGATAGACGAGATCGGCCTGCTCCAGGGCATTGGCGTGGTCGCGATGGTCCTGCTTGTCACGGCTTTCGTGATCTGGGTGGAGACCGCGCAGCGCAAGATCCCGGTGCAGTACGCGCAGCGCATGGTGGGCCGCAAGATGTACGGCGGCGCTTCCACGTTCCTGCCGCTCAAGGTGGACCAGTCCGGCGTTATCGCGGTCATCTTCGCGGTTTCCCTGCTGAGCGTTCCTTATACAATAGGCTCTTTCAACCCCTCCGCCCCCTGGGCGCAGAAGCTGATGAGCCTGATGAACCATACGAGCGTAATTTACCAGCTGACCTACGTAGCCCTGATCATCTTCTTCTGCTATTTCTACAACTCGGTGAGCATCAACCCGAAGGACCTCGCCGAGAACATGAAGAAATGGGGCGGGTTCATCCCAGGAATACGGCCCGGCGAGCCTACGGCTTCCCATATCGAATGGGTGCTCAACAGGATAACCCTGGGCGGCGCGCTGTTCGTTTCGCTGATAGCCGTTCTGCCCGACTACCTGCGCGCAGCGTATAACGTGCCTTTCTATTTCGGCGGCACCTCGCTGCTGATCGTGGTGGGCGTGGCGCTGGACACCGTGGCCCAGACCGAGGCGCACCTGGTGATGCGCAACTATGAAGGCTTCTATAAGAATTCCAAGGTAAAAGGCCGCTGGTTTAACGTCGGGACTTAAGGAAGAGCATGAACGTTATTCTTTTAGGATATCCCGGTTCCGGGAAGGGTACGCAGGCCAAAATTCTTTCTCAGAAGTTCGGGCTTTTCCACGTTTCCACCGGGGATATTTTCCGGGAGGAACTGGCGAAGAAAACGCCGCTGGGCCAGGAAGTGGCCTCCTATATGACCGCCGGCCGGCTGGTCCCTGATAAACTGGTGCTGGATGTCATCAAGGCCCGGCTCGCCACCGAAACGCGCGGCCTGCTTTTTGACGGGTTCCCGCGCACCGTAGAGCAGGCCGAAGCGCTGGACGCGTGGTTCGAAACCCGCGCCACGCCGCTGGACGCCGTGATTTTTATCAATGTCCCGGAGGCCGACGTGGCCAAACGCCTGGGAGAAAGGCGCACCTGCTCGGGTTGCGGGAAAATTTATAACGTGGGGACCAACCCTCCCGCCAAGGCCGACGTGTGCGACGCCTGCGGCAAGCCGCTGATCATCCGGCCCGACGATACGCCGGAGGTCATAACCAGGCGCCTGCAGGTCTACAGGGACCAGACGGAACCCCTGCTGGCGTACTACAGGGCGGCCGGGAACTTTTACGAAGCCGACGGCGCTTTGGATCCCGAGAGCGTGGCCGCGAATATCGCGGGCATGCTTAAAGGGAAATGATCGATCTTAAAACCCCGCGGGAAATAGACAGCATGCGCGCGGCGGCCCGCGCGGTGGCGAAAACGCTGGAACTGCTTAAAGGGCAGGTGAAGCCGGGCGTCAGCACCGCCGAGCTGGACAGGTTCGCGGAGAAGCATTTGCGCGCGCTTGGCGCGGAACCGGCTTTCCTCGGCTACCGCGGTTATCCGGCCACTCTTTGTGTTTCGATCAACGATGAAATCGTGCACGGGATACCGAGTGAGAAGCGTATCGTGCGCGAGGGCGACATAGTCAGCCTTGACCTGGGCGCTATCTGCGAAGGATTTTACGGCGACGCCGCCCTGACCGCGGCCGCCGGGAAGATCTCGGGCGGGGCGCGCAAGCTGATGGAGGTTACGGAACTTTCGCTGGCCAGGGCGCTGGCGGAGGTGAAACCGGGAGCGCGCCTCGGCGACGTTTCGAACGCCGTAGAAAAGTGCGCCGCGGAGAACGGGATGTCGGTGGTCCGGGAATTTACCGGGCACGGCATCGGGCGGAGGCTTCACGAGGAACCCTCTATTCCCAATTTCGGACGGCCGAATTCCGGGCCGGTCCTGAAGGTCGGGATGGCGCTGGCGATAGAGCCGATGCTGTGCCTGGGCAGGCCGGAGATAGTGATAAAGAATGACGGCTGGACCGCGGTTTCCGCGGACGGCAGCCTGGCCGCCCACTACGAGCACACGGTGGTGGTCACGGAAAATGGCTGCGAGATCCTGAGTTCGGTTTCATAAATACAGCGAGCGGCGGGCGGTAATTTTGGTATAATATAATAAATATGTCAGAAAACAGCGAAAAAATAGAAGTTGAAGGCATAGTAAAAGAGTCCCTGCCCAACGCCACTTTCAGGGTGGAAATTTCCCCGGGCAAGGTGATACTCGGTATTATTTCCGGAAAAATGCGTATCCATCACATCAAGATACTGCCCGGCGATAAAGTCCGCCTTGAACTTTCTCCCTACGACCTGAGCAAGGGCCGGATAGTGTACAGGGAAAAATAATTTGGTTCGTTTTTTATAAAAGAGGTACTCAACATGAAAGTAAGGGCCAGCGTGAAAAAGATTTGCGTTAAGTGCACGATCGTCAAGCGCAAGGGCGTTGTGCGGGTGATCTGCGACGATCCCCGGCACAAACAGCGCCAGGGCTAGTTTTTGACCGGGAGCCAGGGAACTTAAAGCGCCGACATTCCCGAAGCTCTTCAAGCCGCGGTAAAAATTAAAAGCAAATTCAGGTCTTCTGCGCTTTAGAACTGAAATCCAAGGAGAAGTTATGGCACGAATAGCGGGCGTTGATCTGCCCAAAGAAAAAAAATTACGCGTGGCGCTGGCTAATGTTTTCGGCATCGGCCGCCCCCTGGCCGAGAAGATACTCGAGGGTCTGAAGAACCAGATCCCGGCCGATATCCGGGTCAAGGACCTTAACGAGGACCAGGCCGGTCTCCTTAACTCCGTTATCGCCAAGGAATATAAAGTTGAGGGCGAGCTCCGCAGGGAACTTACCGCCAACATGAAGCGGTACGTAGAGATCAACAGCTACCGCGGCTACCGGCACAGAAGGAACCTGCCGTCCCGCGGCCAGCGCACGCGCACCAACGCCAGGACCCGCCGCGGCCGCCGCCGCACGGTAGGCGCAGCCGCCAAGGCGCCCTCGGCAACCGGGAAGGCGTAAGAAATAACCGGTCCCGGCTGCGGCCTGAAAAAAGGCCGCAGCCGCAGATTTGACGCAGACACAAGGAGAAAGCTATGGCAGAAGAACTCAAAGGCCCTCAGGCTCAGGACGGGGCGAAGAAAATGGAGCAGAAACCCCAGGCGAAGCGCCGCTTCCGCACCGTGGCTTTCGCCCGCGTTTACATTAACTGCTCGTTCAATAACACGCTGATCACCTTCACCGACGAAAAGGGCGGCGTGATCGCCTGGTCCACTTCGGGCGGCAACGGTTTCCGGGGCACCAAGAAAGGCACGCCTTTCGCGGCCCAGATAACGGCTTCAAAGGCTTCGGCCCGCGCGGCTGAATACGGCGTTAAGCAGGCCATGGTGCTGGTCAGCGGCCCCGGGCCGGGACGCGAAACCGCCATCCGCGGCATCGCGGCCAGCGGCATCCATGTCGTTTCGATAAAGGATATTACGCCCATCCCGCACAACGGCTGCAGGCCGCCCAAGGCGCGCAGAGTTTAACAGCAGTGCTCAGCGCCCGGCGCTGAACACCAGCAAAAGTATTTACTGGAGGATTAATGTCGAGATATACCGGACCCAGCTGCAAGAAATGCCAGAAGATAAGCCAGAAGATGTTCCTTAAAGGGACCAAGTGTTTTACCAACTGCCTCGTTGACCGCGCGAAAGCCGTCAAGGAGAAGCGTTTTACTTCCGGCCCCCGGAACAAGCAGTCGGACTACGCCAAGCACCTGCGCGAGAAGCAGATAGCCCGCCTCACCGCCCAGATCGGCGAGGCGCAGTTCAAACGCTTTTTTACGAAAGCCACCAAGGACAAAAGCCAGACCGGCGAAGCCCTGCTGCGCTTCCTCGAGATCAGGCTCGACAATATAGTCCGGCGCCTGGGCTTCGCGGTTTCGCTGAAAGCCGCGCGCCAGATCGTCAACCACGGGCATATCCGGGTCAACGGGAAATGCATTTCCGTCCCGTCCTACCTGACGAAGGTCGGCGACGAGATCTCGATAGATCCCAAATCACTGGAAACCGTGTTGGTTAAGCAGGGGCTTGAGCACGCGGAAAAGACCGCCCAGCGGCCCAGTTTCCTTTCCTGGAACGACGCCAACAAGACGGGCAAACTCGTGCGCATGCCGGACCGCGCGGAGTCCAGCATCACGGTTGACGAGCAGCTTATCGTAGAATTCTATTCCAAGTAAGCGAGGTTTTAATCAATGGCCACTTTCTCCAAGCAGCTGGTAATTCCCGAAGCGCTCAGCGTCGAGGACAAGTCGAAGACGGATAACTACACCAAGTTCACCGCCGAGCCTTACGAAAAAGGCTACGGGCACACGATCGGCAATTCACTGCGCCGCATCCTGCTGTCCAGCCTCGACGGCGCGGCCGTGGTGGCCGTGCGCATCAAGGGCGCCAGGCACGAATACGCCGCCATCAACGGGGTGCAGGAAGACGTCGTCAATATCGTCCTGAACCTGAAGAAGCTGCGCGTGCGGCTCATCGGCGAAGGCCCCGAGACCGTGCTGATCTCCGTTAAGGGAAAAAAGGAAGTGAAAGCTTCCGACATCCGCGAGAACGCGAACGTAGAAATAATCAACAAGGACCTCGTTATCGCCCACGTAGAGTCCGGCGCCGAATTCGAAGCCGAGCTCGAGATCTCCAGCGGGGCCGGCTACCTGACCTCGGAAGAGATCCGCGGCCGCATTAACCTGCCCGCGGACTTCATCCCGATGGACGCTATCTTCTCCCCGATACAGAAAGTGCATTACACGGTGGAGAACGCCCGCGTGGGACAGCGCACCGACTACGACAAGCTGGTCCTGGAAGTCTGGACCGACGGCACGGTCAGCCCCTCCGACGCGGTGAACCGCACGGCGGCGCTGCTGCGCCGGTCGATCATGCCCTTCCTCCCGGCCGAAGAGGCCGTAAAGGCGCCCGCGCAGGCCAGCGAAACCGCCAAGACGGAAGCCGGCGGAGAGCTGACCGGCAAGCTGGACCAGGGCGTGGATATGATAGAGCTTTCCTCGCGCGCCTCCAACTGCCTCAAGGTCGCCGGCATCCGCACCATCGGCGAACTGGTCAGGAAATCGGAAGGCGACCTGCTGGCCGTAAAGAATTTCGGACAGAAATCCCTCGATGAGATCAAGGACAAACTGAAGGAAATGGGTCTCGACCTCGGGATGAAGATAGATTAACCGCGGTTTTAAGAAGGAACGTTTATGATAAATAATTTAGGTACAAGCAAGCTGTCCCGGACCGGTTCGCACCGCCGCGCCATGTTCTCCAATATGGCGACGAGCCTCCTGCTGCACGAGAAGGTTGAAACCACCCTTCCCAAAGCCAGGGAGCTGGTGCGCGTCGCCGAGCGCGTTATCGCGGACGCCAAGAACGGCCGCCGCCTGGAAGTGCGCCGCGTGATCAAGGACAAGGTCGTCTATCACAAAGTATTCGACGTCCTGGCGCCCCGCTACAAAGAACGCCCCGGGGGCTGCACCCGCGTTCTCAAGCTCGGCCAGCGCAAGGGAGACGCCGCGCAGGTGGCGCTTGTTAAACTGGTATAGGAATGTTCGATTATTTCTTCAGCCTGTTCTCGAACGATATCGGCATAGACCTGGGGACGGCCAATACCCTGGTCTATGTTAAAGGCAAAGGCATCGTGCTGCGCGAGCCTTCCGTCGTCGCTATCGATAAGAACAGGCGCAAGGTGCTGGCGGTGGGCGCGGAGGCCAAGCTGATGCTGGGCCGGACGCCCTCCAACATCACGGCCGTGCGCCCGCTGCGCAACGGCGTCATCGCCGACTTCGAAGTTACGCAGGAGATGATCAAGTATTTCATCCGCAAGGTGCACAACCGCCGCAGCCTCCTTCATCCCAGGATAGTCATCGGGATACCGTCCAGCATAACCGAAGTTGAAAAGCGCGCCGTGCAGGAGTCCGCCGAACAGGCCGGCGCCCGCGAAGTGCTGCTTATCGAGGAGCCCATGGCGGCCGCCATCGGTTCGGACCTGCCGGTTTCGGAACCCCACGGAAGCATGATCTGCGACATCGGCGGCGGCACCACCGAAGTGGCCGTGATCTCCCTGGGCGGCATGGTCGTAACTAATTCCATCGACGTCGCCGGTGACGAGATGGATGACTGCATAGTCCAGTTTTTCCGGCGCAAACATAACCTTGTAATAGGTGAATCCACAGCGGAGGAAGTGAAAATACAGATAGGTTCCGTTTTCCCGTTAAAAGAAGAAAAGACCATTGAAGTGAAAGGCAGGGACCAGGCCAAGGGCCTGCCCAAGACGATTCTTGTGACTTCGGAAGAAATAAGGCAGGCCCTCATGGAGCCTGTCCAGCTTATCGTGGACGTGATCAAGCAGGTGCTGGAAGAGACGCCGCCGGAACTTTCCTCTGACCTCGTGGACAGGGGCATGGTGCTGGCGGGCGGGGGGTCGCTGTTGCGCGGCTTCCCCGAGCTCATCCGGCAGGAAACCGAACTGCCCGTCCACAGGGCTGCCGATCCTCTTAGCTGTGTCGCCTTGGGCTGCGGTAAGTATCTTGAAGAGCTGGACAAGATCCAGCAGAGGCCCGAATTCCTTAAACCTTACCGTTAAGCCTCATGGTTCTCCCGTCGGGAGAACCCGGGGTGGGGGCGGTCTGGCCAGGGTCCTCTCACAGGACAGGCGATGAGCAGAGAAAAAGACGCAGCCAATTACGCGGTAGTGTTTTTTGCCGCCATTTCCGTCCTCCTGCTGTTATTCCCCGTTTCAAAAATCGCGCACACGGTCCGCATCGCGGCCAGCTACAGCCTTTATCCCTCCCTGCATTACGGCGCGAGATATACCCATTATATCCGCAATGTCCCGGACAATTTCGTTAAGCTGCTGGAGACCGACCAGGACAACCGCCTGCTTAAGGAAAAGGTGAAGGCGCTGGAAGTGCGCCTGCAGGGCGCCTCCGCGCTGGAGGCGGAGAACGCGCGCCTGGCCGAAGAGATGCGCCTTTCCCGCGCGCTGCCCTGGACCGGCGCCTGGGCCCGGGTGATAAACAAAACCCCGGCGGACTGGTACGGCTCTGTTTTTATCGACAGGGGCGCCGACGACGGCATACAGGTGAACGATACCGTGATCGGGATGGAGGGCGGCCGCGCCGGCCTGGCGGGCCGGATCTTCGAAGTTTACCCCGAATTTTCAAAGGTGCTGCTGCTGACCAACAGCGCCGCTTCGGCGGTCTGCTCGTTCGCTCCCGACGGGCTTGAGGCGCTGGTGGAAGGCAAGGGCACCTGGATGCTTAAGCTCAATTATGTGCCGGAGGAAGCCAGGCTGGAAGAAGGCGTCGAAGTGCTGACCTCGCCGGGCGGCCTGCTGTTCCCGGCCGGGGTCCTGGTCGGGAAGGTCAAAAAGATCTACCAGCGGGAATCTTTCATGAATTTTATCACCGCCGACATCGTGCCGGCAGTTAACGTGAATACGCTGAAGGAAGTTTTTGTGATAAGGCGCAACCTGCCGGCGGAATTGCTGGGCGCCCGGCAGGCGGAAAAGAAATGAGCATAATCCTCGAGATCGCGCTTTACCTGTTCATCGGCGCCGGCTACTGGTGGTGGGCGCAGAACCTGGCTATCTTCGGGCTGGTGCCGAATCTGGTGTTCTCGTCCGCCCTGTGCGCGGCCATCCTGGCCGGGCCGGTCAAGGGCATAGCCTGGGGCTTTTTCCTCGGCCTGTACGCCGATATCCTGGGGTCGAGCATGTTCGGCGCCAACGCCCTTACCTATACTATCATGGCCTACGCGGTCTATATAGTAAAACGGCAATTCGACCTGGACAGCCTCTTTTCCCAACTGGTGGCGGCGCTTTCTCTGTCCTGGACCTGCATGCTTTTTTACCAGGGGCTGGGCATCATCTTTTCGCGCCCCGCCAGCCTGGACCTCCGCGTTTTCCTGGCCGAGCCTTTCCTTAACGCCCTGGCCGTGCCGGTGCTGTTCCAGATCTTTTACAGGCTGAAGCGGAAGTTCGACGTGCTATGATAGACCGCCAGATCCCACAGGAGCGGCTGGACCTCGTATGGGCGCTGGCGTACGGCCTGACGCTGCTGTTCCTGCTGAGGCTGGTGAACCTGCAGGTGCTTAACACCGCTTATTACCGCGAGATCGCCGAAAAGAACAGGACGCAGGTAATAGCGCAATCGGCGCCGCGCGGCCGCATTTTCTCGTCGGACGACTCGGCCATCGCCACCAGCAAACCGTCGTTCAGCCTTATCTATTTCCCCGGCCAGTTCAAGACCGCCAGCGAAGTGGACCGCATGGCGCGGGCCCTGGCGCTGCGACTGAACACCGATTACGAAGGTATCCGCAGCGGAATTTACCGCGCCGTCTCCCGCGAAAAACCGGTGCGCCTGGCGGAAAACCTGCCGCCGAAGACCATGCTGGTCCTTTCCGAGCTGAAGGCGGTTTACCCCGGCATCGATATAATCGTAGAGGCGCGCAGGTTCTACCCTTTCGGCGCCTATCTCAGCCACCTCGTCGGCTATACCGGGAAAATGGACCCGAAGGACTGGGGCGGTCTTTCGAAAGATAAAAATTACTCCATGGATTCCCGCCTGGGCAAAGCCGGCCTGGAAAAAATGTACGAGCGCGAGCTTAAGGGCAAGGACGGGGGGATCTACCTGGAAGTGGATTCGAGGGGCAGGCTCAACCGCGTGCTGGAAAGCCGCAAGTGGGTGCCGGGCGCTGATATTTTCCTGACCATAGATTCCAAGGCGCAGGCCGCGGCGGAAGAGGGATTGAAGAAATCCGTAAGCGGCAAAGGCGCCGTGGTGGCCCTGGACCCGCGCACCGGGGCGCTGCTGGCTTTCGCCTCTATGCCGGATTACGACCCTAACCAGTTCGTTGTTTCCGGCAGCGAAAAGGAAAAGCTCGCGCCCGGCGAGATCCTGCCCGAATTTAACGTCGCGCTGCAGGGCAGCTATCCCCCGGGGTCCATCTTCAAGATCGTCACCGCCGCGGCCATCCTGGAGTCCGGCCGGGTTAAGCCGGAGGAAACGATCAATTGCCCCGGCTATTACGACGCCGGCAGCCGCGTCTTCAAATGCTGGGAAAAGAGGGGGCACGGGAAAGTAGATTTTCTCACCGGGCTGACCAAGTCCTGCGACGTGTACTTTTATATCAACGGGCAGCGCGCCGGGGCGCTGAATATCGAGAAATACGCCAGGGCTTTCCGCCTCGGCCAGCGCTCGGGCATAGCCCTGCCGGAAGAAAAAAGCGGCAACGTTTTCGGGCCGGGGCCCAGGGCCGCCAAGAAAAGTTACTGGTTCATCGGGGACACGCTGAACCTGTCCATAGGCCAGGGCGAAACCCTGATGACCCCGATGCAGGCCGCGGGGATGATAGCCGCGGTGGCCAACCGCGGAACTTTTTACCGCCCTTATTACGTGGACAGGATCGTAAAGGCCGACGGCCAGTCCACTTATAAAGGCAAGCCTGAAGTTTTGAGCCGGGTAGAGCTGAAAGACGCGACCTGGCAGCTGATACGGGAAGGCTTGCACAACGTCGTGTTCGAGGGCACCGGGCAGATGGCCAAGATCGCCGGCGCGGAAATGTTCGGCAAGACCGGCACCGCCCAGAATCCGCAGGGCAAGGACCACGCCTGGTTCGTGGCCTACGCCACCGTCAACGGCCAGCCCTCGAAGATAGCGGTGGCGGTGCTGGTGGAACACGGGCTGCACGGGGCTTCCGCGGCCGCGCCCATAGCCAAGGCCGTGATCGAGGCCGTGCTGCGCGAAGACCTGGCTCCGAAAAAAACTTTGCCTGCGGCGCCCGGGGTCCCGTCCTCCACGGCGCCGGCGAGCGGGAGGGCCGTATGATCTTCACCCCGCAGGGCGGCCTTAAGAAGAACCGGATGGACTGGGTAATGCTTATTTCGGTCCTGATCCTGCTGGCCGTGGGCACCATGGCCGTTTTCTCTTCCGTGGCGGCGCTGCCGCAGCAGGCGCGTATCATCCGCGTGCAGTTCATCGCCATCCCTGTCGGCCTGGCCATCTTCAGCGCCGTCTGGAGCCTGAACTACCAGATCTACCAGGACCAGTGGAAATTCGTTTACGGCTTCCTGCTGGTCTTCCTGGCCGGCGTGCTTATCGTCGGGGTTGTAGATAAGGGCGCGCGGTCCTGGTACCGGCTGCCTTTCTTCTCGCTGCAGCCTTCCGAGTTCGCCCGGGTGGGGATCATCCTGGTGCTGGCCAATTTCCTGGATAAGCGCATAGGCAAGATCAGGGAGCTTAAAACGGTGCTGGGCGCCTTCGGGCTCTGCATGCCGGTTTTTTTCCTGCTGATCAAGCAGCCGGATTTCTCCGCCATCCTGATAACTTTCCCGGTGGTCATCGTGATGCTTTTTGCCGCCGGGGCGAGCCTGTTCCACCTCTCTATCATACTCGGCTACGCGTTCATCTCCGGTATTTTTCCGATACTCTGGACGGTTATCGCGCTGAACCCGGAACTGATGGACAGCGCCCTAATCGGTTATTTCTTCCAGCTGTCGGCGTCCCTGTGGGGCGCGGTCTTTTTCGTCGTCGGCATCGCCGTCCTGGCCTGGCTGCTCTGGCAGCTTTCGGTCAGGCTTTACGCCAACGTGTCCGGCGTCTATTTCGCCGGCGCCGCGCTGGTGCTGATCTTCGGTTTCTTTTCCGGGGTGCTGGTCAAGAACCAGATGAAAGAATACCAGCAGAAGCGGCTGGAAGTTTTCCTGTCCCCCGAATCGGACCCGCGCGGCGCGGGCTATAACCTGCTGCAGGCCCGCATCGCCATCGGTTCCGGCGGGCTGTTCGGCCGCGGCGTTTTTTCCGGCACGCAGTCGCGGCTCGGCTTCGTGCCGGAGCGGCATACCGACTTCATCCTGGCCGTGGTAGGCGAGGAAATGGGGTTCCTCGGGATGACGCTGGTGGCGGTGCTGTACGCGGTGATAATGCGGCGGCTGATGCAGTGCGCCCGCCTTGCGCGCGACCGGTTCGGCTACCTGGTCTGCTGCGGCATCTTCGCCATGTTCCTGGTTTACTTCAGCATTAATTTCGGAATGATCCTGGGGCTGACCCCGGTGGCCGGCGTGCCGCTGCCGCTGCTGTCCTACGGCGGGTCCAACCTGGTGGCTACCCTGATGGCGCTGGGCATAGCGGAATCTATTTATTCGCGGCGGTACGCGCTGGTCTAACCGGAAGGCCGGGGATCCGGCGGATGAAGGCGGGAACAAAGAACTTATGAACGAAGGTCCTAAATCCATAATAAGGCTGAAATTCGCGCGGCTGCGGCCCGCGGCTGATTTTACGCACCTCGAACAGATAAAAACTTTCAGGGCCAGGGCGACCGCCTCCGGGCTTAAATTCTGGCCGGCCAAGACGGGGGGCGGCGTTATCCCGCGCATGGCTTTCGGGCCTGCCGTCTCGGTGGGCCATGAAAGCCTGTGCGAGTACGCCGACCTTTACCTGGAGGAGTTCGTGCGCGACGAGGCGGCGCTGGAAAAGATACAGCCGCTGGACGACGATAAATTCCGCCTGCTTTCCGCCCGCCGCATCCCGGTGTTCTTTCCGTCGATAGAAGCGGCGGTGAACGCCGCGGAGTATTTCCTGGAGGCGGATTTCCCGGCCGGGTTCTCGCAGGTCTCGCTGGACGCTTTCATGGCGCTGAAAAGCGTGCCGTACGAAAAAGTGAAGCCGTCGGGCGAGCGCAAGGCGCTGGACGCCCGCACGCCGCTGCTGGCCGCCTCCTGGGACGCGCCGTCGTCCCTGCTGAAGCTTACGCTCAGGCTGGCGCCGGGGAAAACCATAAAGCCGGAAACGGTGTCGGAACTGATCGCGGGCGGGGCGCCGGTTTTCCGGCGCATAGTCAGGAAGGAACTTTACTGGATGGATTCGCAGGGGAAGCTGGAAGTTTTTTAAAAGGAGTATCAATATGAGCAACGCACACAAGGTTAAGAAAGAAATTTTCTGCAACACGTCTTTCGAGGAGACGCGCATCGCGATAGTGGAGGGCGGGAAACTGTCCGAGCTGTTCTGGGAGCGCCGCAGCACCGGCAATATCGTGGGCAATATCTACAAGGCCACGGTGGAGAACGTGCTGCCCGGAATTTCCAGCGCCTTCATGAACATCGGCCTGGAAAAGAACGCCTATATCTATATCTCCGACGTGCTGGGCAACCAGAAGGACCCGATAGAGCGCCTGCTGAAAAAAGACCAGGAGGTGATGGTGCAGGTCACGAAGGCCGCCATCAGCACCAAGGGCATGAAGGTGACCATGGACGTGTCGCTGCCGGGCCGGTACCTGGTGCTGACCCCTTTCCAGGAGTTCGTGGGCGTGTCCAAGAACATCGAGAACGCCAACGAGCGCGCGCGGCTCTCCGAGATCATCCGCAAACTGGCGGACCCGGAGACGCTGGGGACCAAGGGCTGCATAGTGCGCACCGAGGCCGAGGGCGCTACCGAAGAGGAGCTGGAACGCGAGCTTAAATACCTGCTGCGCATGTGGGATACGATCAAGGCCCGCTTCGACGAAGCGCGCCCGCCCGCCCTGCTGCACAAGGACATGGACATGACGCTGCAGGTGGCCCGCGACATCCTTTCGGAGGAGACCGTGATCTATATGCTGGACAATAAGGACGATTTCCACAACGTCGAGGAATTCGTCGGGAAAATGTCTCCCAACCTCAAGGAACGCGTCAAGTTCTACGACGCCAAGACCCCGATCTTCAAGGCCTTCCACATCGAAAAGGAAATAGAGGAACTGCGCAAGATCAAGGTCCCGCTGCCCAACGGGGGCAGCCTGATCATCCAGGAGGCGGAATCGCTGTGCGCCATAGACGTGAATACCGGGCGCTTCACCGGCTCCAAGTCGCAGGAAGAAACGGTGACGGCCACCAACCTGGAAGCCGCGCAGGAAGTGGCGCGGCAGCTGCGGCTGCGCAATATCGGCGGCATAATTGTGATAGACTTTATAGACATGAAAAAAGCGTCGAACCGGCATAAGCTGGTGGAGGCGCTGGAGGCGGCGGTGCTCAGCGACCGGGCCAAGATCCGCATCCTGCCCGTTACGCGCCTGGGCCTGGTGGAAATGACGCGCGAGCGTAAGCGCGAGAGCACCTTCAGCCTGCTCACGGAGGAATGTCCGGAATGCCACGGCGCCGGCCGGGTCCTTTCGAGCGAGAGTATCATCATAAAGATACAGCGCGAGATACAGAGCATCACCAAGGGCCGCCCGGGCGGCAATATGCGCGTCTCCATGCACCCCGTGCTCTGCGAGGCGCTGAAGAAGAAGCAGGGGCTGCTGGAAAAGAACGTCCACCGCGCCGTAAAACTTACGGGCGACCCGCAGCTGGCCTGGGAAGATTACCGGATAATACTGGAGTAGGAGGGGACGGATCAGTGCGGGCGGCCGGCGGCCGGCCGCGGCAGGCTTCAGGAGCGGGCAAACTTTGATTGGAGATTGTGTTATGTTGAAACGGCTATCGGCGGTGTTGTTCCTGGCGGCGGCGCTGTGCGCGCCGGCGCAGGCTAAGGTGGCGGAGATCTCTTACCTTAAGAACGGGGTCTATTCCGGCAAGATGGCGACTTACAGCCTCAGCGGCTCCACTTACCTGGACGCCGCCCAGGCGGCCAGGGCCATAGGCGGGAAAATATACTGGTACCCGGTCTCGGGCAAACTGCTGCTGCAGATAAGGGGCAACAAGGTCGTGTTTTTTATGAAATCGGATTCCGTGCTGATCAACGACGATAAAACGGCTTTTCCCAACCCGATGATCGTCAGGGGCGGCAAGGCGTTCCTCGCGCTGGATTTCTTCGTTTCCAAGCATTTCGCGCGCGCGTTCGGCTTCAGGCTGGATTACAATCCCGCCACCGCGGCGCTGGCGGCCCAGCGGGACATTAATATCACCTCGGTCAATTATTTCTCCTACCAGGACAAGACCCGCATAGTCATTTATATGGAAGAGCCGCTGGAATGGCGCTCTTCGCAGAAAGAGAACAACCTGGTGAGCCTTACCATTTCCGGCGGCGTGCTGGCCGGCGAGGAGAAAATAGCCATCGGCGACGGGGTGGTGCGCGGCGTGGACCTGGTGCAGGAAAATAAAATGGCGCGCCTGGTGATAAACCCGGACGCGAATTTCGGCAAGGTGGACGCTTTCCGGCTTTCCGACCCCGACAGGATCGTGGTCGATATAATGAAGCGTCAGGAAGTCATCTCCCAGGGCATCAGCGGCGCGCCCGCGGACGAGCCTGCGGTCATCGCTCCCTCCGGCGGCGGTTTCGGCGTTTCTGCGGCCACCGCCGCGGCGCGCGCGGCGTCCTATGCGGCGGTGAACATCCCCGATAAGCTCGTGGTGGAAAAGTCCGGGCGGAAGAGGATCGTGATAGACGCCGGGCATGGCGGCAAGGACGCGGGCGGGAAAAAATTGTTCGGCCTCAAGGAAAAGGAAATGAACCTCCTGGTGGCCAAAGAGCTTTACGGGCTGCTGAAGGAAGACGATATGTTCGAAGTGCTGCTGACGCGCAGCAACGACGAATTCGTGCCGCTTTCGGAGCGCTCGGGCATAGCGAACACCTACAAAGCCGACCTCTTCGTCTCCATCCACGGCAACGCCTCCCGCGACCGCAAGGAAAAAGGTTTCGAAGTGTATTTCATGTCCGAGAAGGCTTCCGATCCCGGGGCGGCGGAAGTGGCGGACTATGAAAACTCCGTGTTGGGACTTGAAGGCGGGGACAAACAGTCGGACGCCGCCGCCATGCTGCTGCATTCCATGGCGCGCAATGAATATGTCAACGAGGGCAGCCGCCTGGCGGGCCTGGTGTCGGCGGAAATGGAAAAAAAGACGCCTTTCGCCAACCGGGGCGTGAAGCAGGCGGCCTTTTACGTGCTTCGCGGCACTTATTCTCCCGGCATTCTCGTGGAAATGGGCTTCATGAGCAATTCCACCGACCAGAAAAATCTTAACGATAAAAAAGTGCGCACCAAGATCGCCAACGCTATCCACAGGGGAATACTGGCGTACGCGAAAATGAAGCAGTGGCAGTGAACGCAGGCTCCGGGCCGGTGAGCGTGCATCCGGGGTTGCAGATTTTGTAAAACATTAAAAGCGGGAGCCGTTGGTTCCCGGGCGCCGGGCAAGTTATGGCGGACAATAAAAGGCCGATAGGCATTTTTGATTCGGGGCTGGGCGGGCTGACCGTCTATAAGGCCGTGCGCGGACTGTTGCCCGGAGAGAACGTCGTTTATTTCGGGGATACGGCCCGCGTGCCCTACGGCACCAAATCCCCCGAGGCCGTAGTCGCGTTCTCTAAAGAGATCTCCGCTTATCTTTTTGAACGGAAAATAAAATTCCTGATCGTGGCCTGCAATACGGCGTCGTCCGTAGCGCTGGACGAGATCCGCAGGATCTCCCCGGTGCCGGTCATGGGCGTGATCGCGCCCGGCGTCGAGGCCGCGCTGCGCCTTGTTCCGCCCAAAGGCCGGATCCTGGTTACCGGCACCGCCGCCACCGTGGCCAGCGGCGCCTATTCCGCGGCGCTGCGCGCCGCCCGCCCCGGTTTGCGCGTGATCGAAAAGGCCTGCCCGCTGTTCGTGCCCCTGGTGGAGGAAGGCTGGTGCGCTAAAAAGGTGGCCGGGCTCGTGGCCGCGGAATACCTTTCGGGTTTCAAAATAAAAAAGCCGGACGCCGTAATACTGGGGTGTACGCATTATCCGCTGCTTAAAAAAGTTATCAGCGGCGTACTGGGGCCGCGCGTCCGCATCGTGGATTCCGCGCTGGCGGCCGCCCTGGCGGCCCGCGACGCGCTGGCCGAGGCTGGTCTGCTCAACGCGGGCCGCGCCGGCAAAGCAGCCTTCGTCGTCAGTGACGCGCCGCGGCGGTTTTCGGGTCTGGCTTCCCGCCTGCTTAAAATAAAGACAGGGAAAGTCGAGGTCAAACGTTTTTGATCGGTGAAATTACGGGAGGAGTTTTACAATGAAAACAATTATATCCGTGTTCGCGCTTTCGGCGCTGGCGGTTTCCCTGTTCGCCCAGGCGCCCGAGAAAACGGCCGACGCTCCGGCCGCTGAAAAAAAGCCGGCCGCCGCGGGCAAAGCCCAGCCCGGAGTGGGGAAGGCGCCAGCCGCCGGGCAGAACAGTAAAAAGCAGGCCGAGGAGGCGGACGACGGGACCGTAATGATAGATTCAAAAGGCGAGCCTGACGAAAGGGGTTCCGTCGGGCAAACCGCCGGCGAAGCGGCCGAGCCCGAGGTGGAAGTCCCCGGCGGCCTGCCGTCTTCTTACGGGCAGTGCAAAGGCGTGATCAGCGATGGCGGGCGCAGTATCCTTGTTTTTGAGAACCCGGATGACGGCACGGTATATTTCGTGCAGATAACGCTGGGCAGGACCGGCGCGGCCTGGAAGCTGGTGGACCGCATCTTACGCAGCGCGGACTAGCCGCCCCCGCAAATGCTAAAATGTATCTGTGGCCGCCTTTCTTCGTCGGCCAAAGAGGTGCAAATATGAAACGCAAAGACCTTGTTAGGCATCTTCTCAGTAAGGGCTGTGTATTGTCACGTGAAGGCGGCAAGTACTCCGTCTTCCAGAACCCGGTTACCAATAAAGAAATTCCGGTCACCAGGCATACCGAGATAGCGGATTTTACCGTCAGGAAAATATGCCGGGACCTGGGCATAGACCAGCCCTGAGCGTTTTCTCCGGGACCGCGCCTTTGCTGCTGGCGCTGTGCGCCTGCGCCGCGCCCCGGCTGGATGTTATCCAGGTCGGGCCGTGGTTCGCCCCGCGCCCCGCGCGGGAGGTGGAGGTCTACTCCGCCCGCGAACAGACGCGCGCCCCCTGGGGCGCGATCGGCATAATCCACGGGCCCAGGGTTCCTCCCGGCAGCCCGGAAATAGAAAAGCAGAAACTCCGGGCCCGCGAGGCGGCGGCCCGCATGGGCGCCGACGGCCTGATACTGGTGGTGGACAGCGCCGCGGATGAAAGACGCCCGGAGCTGCAGCAAGAGCCTGAGGTTTTCCTCAGCGGGCTCGCCCTTAAATATGACGCAAACATCTCAACTTCATCCGCGCGCTAGCGGCGGCGTCCGCGTGGCGTACGAACCTGCCGAGGCGGGCTCCTGGACGGGCCGCGCGCTGGTGATAGACCTGTTCCGGTTCTCGAACACCATCTGCGCGCTGCAGGAAAGCGGCCGCCGCGATATCCGCGTTTACGCCAGCCCCGCGCGCGCCGTAGCCGTAAAGAAGCTGGAGAAGAATTCCGACCTGTTCTCGGAGATCGACCTGGGCCCGGAAGTTGAACAATACGACAATTCCCCTTATACGGCGCTGCACGGCTCCGACCCGGCGCGGGCGGCGCTGTCGGTGACTAACTCCGGCTCGCCCGCAGCCACGTCGCTGCCGCTGGCCGCGGAAATACTTATCGCCTGCTTCGCCAACTTCCCGGCGCTGACGGCCTATTGCCGGAGCCGGCCCCTGCCCACGCTCATCGTCCCGGCCTGCCTGTTCTATAACCGCGCCCACGTAGAGGATTTTATCTGCGCCCGGGCCCTGGAGCGGGCGCTGGAGGGGGAAGATACTTTCGCCGCGGCGCTGGAGGAGATCCACGCCAGCGGGCGCGTGCTGGATTTTATGACCACCCGCCCGGAAACCGGGCAGCGCGATATGGACATCGCCCTTAAGAAGGGCATCTTCAAGTCGGTGCCGCGCATGAAACTGGCCGACGGGGTAGGCAGGATAGAGCGGGCGGCGGGCATATGAAAAAGAAAGCCGTAGTGCTTTTTTCCGGCGGCCTGGATTCCACCACCGCGCTGTGTTGGGCGCTGAAGGGCGGGTACGACTGCCTGGCGATCTCTTTCGATTACGGCCAGCGCCATAGCCGCGAGAATCTTTCCGCCCGCAAAATAGCCGCGCGGCTGAAAGTCCCGCTCTATGAAGTTAAGCTGGATTTCCCCTGGCTGGCGGTCAGCTCGCTGGTAAATTCAAAACAGGAACTTCCCGACACCGCGTCTTCAGAGATCGGCGCGGGGGGCATCCCGAGCACTTATGTGCCCGGGCGCAATTTTGTTTTTTCGGCCATAGGCGTGTCGCTGGCGGACTCCGTCGGCGCTGCCGCCGTGGTGTCGGGCCCGAACGTGGTGGACTATTCCGGCTACCCCGACTGCCGCCCGTCTTTTTACCGGGCCGTGGAGCGAGCCGCCGCTGCCGGCACCCGCATCGGGGCAGGCGGCGGGCGGATAAAATTCCTCACCCCGCTTATCCGCCTCAGCAAAGCCGGCATCATCCGGCTCGCTCTGAAACTTAAGGCCCCGCTCGAGCTTACCTGGTCCTGCTACAGCGGGGGCGGGCTGCCCTGCGGGCGCTGCGATTCCTGCAAACTGCGGGCCAAAGGCTTCGCCGCCGCCGGCATAGCCGACCCCGCGCTGAAGGCCGGCCCCCGGACAAGGCGGGCCGGATAAAGTGAAACCGCTGACCGCGCCCGTCTCCGAGATCTTCTGCTCCGTGCAGGGCGAAGGCCTTTATTGCGGGCAGAAGCAGGTTTTCCTGCGTTTCGCCGGGTGCAACCTCGCCTGCGGCTATTGCGACGAGCCGGCCGCCGCGGCGGGAGGGCCTTTCGCGGAGATGCGCTGCTCCGAGGCCGCCGCTGAAGTTTTAAAGCTTGCGCGCCGGAACCGGGCCGCGGCGGTTTCGCTGACCGGCGGGGAACCGCTGCTGAACTGGAAATTCATTAAAGCGCTCGCCCCGGTCCTTAAGAGAGCGGGGCTGGCGATACATCTTGAAACCAACGGCACCCTGTACCGGGAGCTTGAGAAGATAAAGGGCCTGGTGACGGTCATAGCCGCGGACATAAAACTGCCCTCTTCCACTGGAGGCAGGGCTTTCTGGGACGAGCATGCGCGGTTCCTCGGCGCGGCCCCGGAAAAAGTTTTCGTAAAAGCGGTGCTGACTAACAGGACCAGCCTGGCCGACGTGAAGAAAGCCATAGAGCTAGTCTTTGAGGCCCGGCCCGGCATTCCTTTTTTTCTGCAGCCGGCGACGCCGCGGCCCGGGGGCGTGAAACCTCCGGGAGCGGCTTTCATGGAAAAAGCCTGCTGTCTGGCCGCCGCCCGGCTGACGGCGGTAAAAGTGCTGCCGCAGCAGCATCCGATCTGGGGAGTAAAATAAGGGGATAGTGCGTCGGGGTGCGGCGGGACCGCTTTTGCGGGTGGCAGGGAATTTTCGGGAAAGGAGAAGTTATATGGCCGAAGGAACTTTTCTTGTGGATTGTCCTTGCTGCAAAACGCAGCTGGAGGTGGACGGCAAGACCGGCAAAGTTCTGCGCCACTGGGCCAAGTCCCAGCTGAAGGAAGGGGGAGACCCCATGCAGGAGGCTTTTAAGAAAATGAAGGAAGACAAAAGCCGCCTGGACAGCTATTTCTCCAACGCCGGCAAAACCATGGAGGAAAAAAAGAAAGAGCTCGAGAATAAATTCGAGCAGGAGAAGAAGCGCATAAAAGATTCCGGCGATACCTCCAGGCCGATAAACCCGATGGACCTGGATTAGCGCAGCCGGAAGCTGTATTTAAGGGCCTATTCCCGCATAGGCCCTTTTTTTTGTCTTTAAGGTGCATTCAGTCCTTCAAACAGGAGGCTGGCGCCGGTATACTATGTGTATGCTAATAAAGAGATCCGCCTTCATACTTGCAGTTTCCTCGGTAGTGCTCCCCGGTTTATTGTCCGCCCAGGCCGTTAGCAAAGGCCCGACCGACCTCCGGTCAGCGGAATCCAATGTCAGAATGGCCAAAATGGCCGAAGCTTTAGGCGTCGGCGTGTACGAGGATTTCCCCGTGCAGCTGACCGCCGCGCCCGCGAATTCCGGCCAGGCAATTACCTCCGTCCGGCCCCCTTCTTCCCCGCTTAAATACGAAGTGCCCGAGCCCGTGCTTGAAAAAGCCTCTGTCCCGCAGGAATTTGCCGGAAGCGAGCCGGTCTCCTACCTGGGGCTGGCCGCCACCGTATGGAATACTATTTCTTCCAAAGTGTCGGACCTGGGCTGGCTGCCCGGCACGGAAAAGCCCGCCACTTTCGAAGCCATTTCCGACCGCGTCCTTAAAGCCTCCAAGTCCGCGGCTTTCCCGGCGCGCCGGGCCGGCGAAGCTTCCCTTTTCACCGATCCCGGTTTCATCAGCGAGTTTGAGACCGCTACCGGCGCCAGGTTCAACGGCGGCAATTCCGCGCGCTTCCTTATCGACGGCGTGGCTTCGTTCCGCGAAAAGGACGCCCTTATCAAGAACGCGAAGAAAAGCCTGTTTATTTCAAGCTGGGCTTTCTACGACGACACCACCGGCTATGAAGCCGCCCAGATGCTGATAGCCAAAAAGAAAGAGGGCGTGATCGTGCAGGTGATGATAGACAATAACGTTTCCTCCAGCCACGGCCGGAAAGTGGTGAAGATGATGGAAGAGGCCGGCGTGGAAGTGGTGCGGCATAACGACGCGGACCGCGGCGGCGACATCTGGCACGTGAAGATCATGATCGCCGACGACAAGTACGCCGTGGCTGGCGGGATGAATTTCGGCGACGTGTACTCGCATAAAGGCGCCGGCAGCGTAAAGTGGCGCGATACCGACGTGATGTTCTCCGGCCCGGCCGTGCTGGAAGCCAAGCGGCTGATGGGCGCCGAGTGGAACGGGCAGGTGGCGCAGAAGCGCCTTCCTTTCAAATCGGTGGATATCAGCGGCGCGCAGAACGCCGATTTCGAGGGCGGCAGCGCCCGGCTGGCGGTGGTGCTCTCCAACCCGCCGAAGTCGTCCCCTATCCTGGTCAGCATCATCAAGGCCATGTATGGCGCGACGAAGACAATAAACATAGAGAACGCTTATTTCGTGGCCATCCCTGTGGTTTCCCAGGCCGTGATCGAGGCCCGCGCCCGCGGCGTAGAGGTGAATATCCTCACAAACTCCAAGGAAAGCATTGACGCAGAAGGCAAGCCGATAGTGGACGCCATGGCCAAGTGCCTCATCCCCCTGGTGCAGGCGGGGGCCAAAGTGTACCTTAAGCAGGGCGCCGAGCAGACGCTGCACTCCAAGTTCATGACCGTGGACGGCGAGTTCGCCAGCATAGGTTCTTACAACCTGCACCCCCGCGGCGAGCGCTCCGACAGCGAGCTGAACGTGAACGTGCTGGACCGCGGCGCGGTGGCCGAGCTGGACGCGGCTTTCTCCCATGATATGTCGGTAGCCAAAAAGGTGCTCTCGGCCGCGGAACTGGAAGAGAAGCCCGGCTGGCTGTCGCGGATAATGTCCACGTACTTCTACGAACAGCTTTCGCCCAAGCATTAAGGACGGACGTTCGAAATTGAAAAAGCCGGGGTCCCGGGAGTTTTCCGGGCTCCGGTTTATTTTGCGCCGCCGGCTAGGAAAAGCGCTCCAAAAAACCTAGAATATACATTGATGCACAAAGATTTGAAAGAGGTGCTGCTCTCGCAGGCCGAACTGGATGCGGGCGTTAAAAGGCTCGCTCAGCGGATCTCCGCCGATTACGCGGGCCGCTGCGTCACGCTGGTGGGCGTGCTGAAGGGCTGCGTGCTGTTCATGTCCGACCTGGCCAAGAACATCACCCTGGATACCAGGCTTGATTTTACGATGCTCTCCTCCTATTCCGGGGAACATTCCACCGGGGTGGTTCGCATCCTGCTGGACCTCAAAGAGAGCATAGAGGACTGCGACGTGCTGATCGTAGAGGATATAGTGGACTCCGGCCTGACGATGGACTATCTGCTGCAGAACCTGAAAACACGCAGGCCCCGGTCGCTCGAGATCTGCACGCTGCTGGACAAACCCAGCCGTCGGAAGGCCGAGGTCCCGATAAAATATACCGGGTTCCAGATACCGGACAAGTTCGTGGTCGGCTACGGGCTGGACTACAACGGTATTTACCGCAATCTCCCATACATAGGCGTGCTCAAAGAGTCCGCCATAGAAGGAAACAAGACATGCCGCTGAAAAAGAATTTAAGACAACTTCTCTTCTGGTTCCTGTCGTTGATGCTCTTCATCGCGGTTTACCAGAGCATGAAAGGCGCCGAGCGCGAGCGCCAGCTGCCCTATTCGGAATTCAAGCAGAGCCTGCGGGACAAGAAGGTCGTGAAGGTGGCGGTACGCCCCGACATGATACGCGGGGAAATGAAGGAAGCGGATAAGACCGTTAATTTCCGCACTATCCCGATGACCGACCCCAAGCTGATCGAGGATATGGAAGCCGCCGGCGTGGCCGATTTCGCCGCGGAAGCCGATCGCAGCTGGATCGCCGGCCTCGTGCTGAACATCGGCTGGATCCTGCTGTTCGTTTTTCTCTGGTGGTTCCTGTTCGTGAAGCAGGCCCAGATGGGCGGCAAGCAGGCCATGAGTTTCGGCAAGTCGCGGGCCCGGCAGCAGGACCTGAAAAAGAGCAAGACCACGTTCAAGGACGTGGCCGGCTGCGACGAGACCAAGGACGAGCTGAACGATATCGTCGACTATCTTAAGAACCCGAAAAAATACAAGTTGCTGGGCGGCAACCTGCCCAAGGGCGTGCTGCTCTACGGCCCTCCCGGCACCGGCAAAACGCTGCTGGCCCGCGCGGTGGCGGGAGAGGCCGGCGTGCCTTTCTTCACCTCCTCCGGCTCCGAATTCGTGGAGATGTTCGTGGGCGTGGGCGCCAGCCGCGTGCGCGACCTGTTCGAGCGCGCCAAGAAGAGCGCGCCCGCCATAGTTTTTGTCGACGAGCTTGACGCCGTGGGGCGCTCGCGGTTCGCCGGCATCGGCGGCGGCCACGACGAGCGCGAGCAGACGCTCAACCAGATCCTGGTGGAGCTGGACGGCTTCGAGGCCAACGAGGGCATAATCCTGATCGGCGCCACCAACCGCCCCGACGTGCTCGACAACGCCCTGCTGCGCCCCGGGCGCTTCGACCGGCGCATCAACGTTCCCGTTCCCGATATAAAAGGCAGGATAGAGATCCTGACCGTGCACGCCCAGAAAGTGACCATGGAGCCCGGGGCGGACCTGTCCATCATCGCCCGCCATACGCCGGGTTTTGTGGGCGCCGACCTGGCCAATATCGTCAACGAGGCCGCCATCTCGGCCGCCAAGAAAGAAAAGAAGGCGGTAGATATGAAGGATCTCGAAGAAGCCATAGAAAAAATGCTGGCCGGGCCCCAGCGCCGCTCCCGCATAATTTCCGATTACGAGAAGAAAGTTGTGGCCTACCACGAGGCCGGGCATACCCTGGTGGCAAAATCCCTGCCGGGCTGCGATCCCGTGCACAAAGTCTCCATAATCCCCCGGGGCCCCGCCCTGGGCTACACCCTGCAGCTGCCCGTGGAGGATAAATACCTGACCTCCAGGACGGAGATCCTCAATCGCCTGTGCGTGCTGCTGGGCGGCCGGGCCGCGGAGGAAATGGTCTTCAATGAAATAACCACCGGCGCCCACGACGACCTGGCCAAGGTCTCCAGTTACGCGCAGAAGATGGTGCTGGAATTCGGGATGAGCGACAGGATCGGCCCGCTGTCCCTCAAGAAGGACGAGTCGGAAGTGTTCCTTGGCCGCGACATCGTGCGCGCGCCGGGCTACTCCAACGAAACGGCCCGGAGCGTGGACGAAGAGATAAAGCGCATCGTCAACGACTGCTTTATGAAGGCCAAGGCCGCGCTGGGCGCGAACCGCAAGGCGCTGGACGCCATAGCGGCGCGCCTCGTTGAGAACGAAGTTATTGACGCTGCGGAGATAGAAAATATCATAGCCGTTTCGAAAGCGGCTTAAGAGGCGGGGTTTAGAACTTAATGTATTTGCGCTACGTCACCAACCTGGCGGACATCTTCGCGGTGTATTACATCGTGTACCGCCTTATCCTGCTGCTCAAGGGCACCCGCGCCATGCAGGTTATCTGGGGCGTGTTCGTGCTGGCCGTAGTGACTTCGCTGGCGAAGTACCTCAACCTGGCCGCCACGGTCTGGCTGATGCAGCAGTTCTGGCTGGCCGGTATCTTCATGCTTATCGTGGTTTTTCAGCCCGAGATCCGCTTCGCGCTGGCCAATATCGGCTCCAACCCGCTGGGGCGTGTAATGGTCTCTCAGGAGTATAAATTCATCGCCGAAATGATCGAGGCCGTGCGCTCCGCCGCGGCCGAGAAAATGGGCATGCTTATCGTGCTCGAACAGGACATGGGCCTGCGCGAGATCGTCGAGACCGGCGTGCGCATCAACGGCGAGGTTTCCAAGGAACTGCTGCTTACCGTTTTTCACAATAAGACGCTGCTGCACGACGGCGCGGCGATCATCGCCAATAACCGTCTGGTCGCGGCCGGCTGCATCCTGCCGCTGACCGAGCAGCAGGAGCTGTCCAAGATCCTGGGGATGCGCCACCGGGCGGCCCTGGGCCTCAGCGAGCTGGCCGACGCCATAATAGTTACGGTTTCGGAAGAGACCGGGCAGATCTCCGTGGCGCGCAACGGCAAGCTGCAACAGGCGGTGGATCCGAAGGACCTTGAGGCCATGCTTTACCAGCTGTACAGCTCGAAGGCCGAGAAGACCCTGCTGCGAAAAGCGCGGCGCCCGGAAGCCGCCCCTGCCGCGCCTCCCCAGGCTTAAAAGAACCGGAACATTAACCGTATGAATATCCCCGAACTTGTTTCCAGCAACTGGCAGATGAAGTTGCTGTCCCTCGTAATAGCCCTGCTGATCTGGTATTTCATAACCAGCGGCGCCTGATCCCCAAGGTCCTCTCTCTCCGGATAAACCTTTAGGCCCAGCCGGCCTAGGTCCAATAACCGTTTTGTTCTGCCCTTTCTGCTCTTATTTCCCGTCCGCCCGCGCGCAATAATATAACGGCAGCAGACAGAAACAGGGATACGGAGACGGTAAATGAAAATAAAAGCTCTGACCGCGACAGCCGTTATTTCGATCTTTTCCTTTCAGAATATTTCAGCGGCCGAGTTCGGCCTGCCGCAAAGCCCCTCCTCCGTAGAGGTTAAGGCTCCTTCCGCTCCTTCCGCGTCACCGTTGCTGGCGGAATATTCCGAATATTATTCGGCCCTCACCGCCGTTTCTGAAAAAGCTTTCGCCGCCAGGCAGGACAGTCCCGAATTTTACGAGGCCCGGACTTACGGCGTCTATCTGCGCGCCCGGGTGGAAGAGCTTTCAGCGCGCCTCCTGCGGACCGAACGTTCAGACGCTTTCGACGTTTGCGCCGCCATTTTCAAAGTGAAGAACGCCTCTTTTAACGAGCTGATCTCCAGGATGCCAGCCGCGATGTGCCCCGGGCTCTCTCCGAAAACCAGCCGGGCCGGCCGCGAGCGCGGAGAGGTTTCCGGGAAGATCTCCTCGGAGCTGGAAAAAGCCTTCAATTTCGGCGCCGCGGAAAAAACCGCTGAAAAAGGCGAACCGATAAAAGCCGGCTACTGCCAGATCAACTATGTCAAGAACGGCGTGCCTTTCCTGGTGCAGTACGACGGCTTCCTCAAGAAAGGCGAGGTCGTGCTCACTTTCGACGACGGCCCCGGCTCTGTGACCGGGGAATTTTCCGGAGTGCTGAAAGCCGGCGGCGCCGAGTCCCTGTTCTTCGTGCTGGGCAGCAAGCTCGGGACTAACGGCAAAGCCACTCTCGCCAAAGAAGCTGCGGACGGCCACGCGGTGGGCGTGCACGGCTATTACCACGCTACCGCCAACGAAAAACCCTTTACCGCTATGACCACCAAGGCGATAATCGAGCAGCTGGGCGGGGTTGCGGACACCATCACCGCAGCCGCCGGGCAAAAGCCGGCCTTCTTCCGCCCCCCTTACGGCATCATAACCGCCGAGGCGCTGCGGGCTACCGATTCGCAGCTGGGGCTTACCCCGGTAGGCTGGACCATAGATACGCTGGACTGGTCCACCAAGGATCCCGACCAGCTTTACGCGAACACCATTTCGATGATACAGAAGCGCGGCAAAGGCATAGTGCTGATGCACGACATACACTCCCAGAGCCGCGCCGCGGCGGCGAAGCTTTTAAAGTGGCTGGCCGACAACGGCTACAAAGTGGTTTCTCCCGACCGGCTCGCGCAGGCTTACAAGGCACAGTAATTTTTAAATCAGAGGGACAGGAAAACGGCGTCCGGCAGGGCGCCGTTTTTTTTTAGGGTCGACGGCGCCTGGCGGGGGACTGGCCACGCAAAACCCTCACGGAAGGCGAGGTGAGGACCGGCTTTAGAGCGAGGCATAATTATGCCTCGCGTCCGGTCCGCAAGGGCGCAGGCAATTTTTACAGCGAAAAATTGCCGAGCCGGGGCCGCGCAAAACCGCTATGCGGTTTATGCGTGGCTGCGTAAGCGCCGAGCCTGAGTGGGGAGGGGCGGCCACGGTGTGGCCGACCCCGTGTTTTGCGTGGCCAGTCCCCCGCCAGACGCTTCACCGGAAGAGTGAAGAATGATGCGGGGATTCCTTGGGGCTTTGGGAAATGGTTTAATATTGCATGGTTTTCGTGGAAACGCATTCGCATCTTAACGCCGACGCTTTTAACGCGGACAGGCCCGCCGTGCTGGAGAAAGTTTTCGGTTCCGGGGTGGGGAAGATAGTTGAAATAGCCTGCGCGCCCGGCGAATGGGCCCAGGGTGAAAAATTGGCCGCCGCCAACCCCGGCTGTATCGTCTGCGCTTTCGGTGTGCATCCCGAATATGTAAAAAAAGCGCCTGCCGCTTCTTTACAGGAGTTGGAAACCTTCCTGGCCCGGCCCTGCGCCGCGGCCCTGGGCGAAGTGGGCCTGGATTACTGGTGGGAAAGCGGCACGAAAGAAGAGCAATTGTCCCTGCTCGCCGCCCAGCTGCCTTTATGCGCTAAGTTTTCAAAACCCGCGGTGTTCCACGCCCGCAACGGCAAACAGCCGGCGCAGAACGCCTACGCGGACCTGCTGGCGCTGCTGGCACAGCGCTGGACTTACCGGCCCGCTAAAAAATTCCGCGGCGTGCTGCACTGTTTTTCCGGCAGCTGGGCGGACGCCAGGGCCGGCCTGGACCTGGGCCTGCTGCTGGGCGTGAACGGTACTTTCACCTACAAGAACAACCACGACCTGCGCGAAACCATAAGAAAAGCCGGCCTGGATAATATCGTGTTCGAAACCGACTGCCCGTACCTGCCGCCGCAGAGCGCCCGCGGCAAAAGGAACGACCCGTCCTTCATCCCGGAAATAGCCGCCGCCGTGGCCGGGTATCTCGCCGTCAGCACCGCGCAGGCGGCGGAAAAAACTACGGGCAATGCTTTCGAGTTGTTCGGGCAATTTTAGCGGAATGTATATTTTTGCGGTAGCTGTTGGATTCAGCGGGTTTGTGGCGGTTTGCCGAGGGCAGGGGTTCTCCGGGCGCGGGGTCGCGCACACCGTGCGCGCCCCTCATCACTCGGCCTCGGCGCTTACGCAAGCCTCGGCCTCCGCGAAGGCCCGGCGAACCCCTGCCCTCGGCAAGCCTGACCGAGTATCGGGCGGAATTATCAGCGGAAATTACTTAGGAACGAACTATGACTTCAAATAATGAAATTAAAAAACTGCTGGCGGAAAGGATCCCCGTTTTCGACGGGGCGATGGGCACCTACCTCCAGGGCTTCAATCTCAAAGATTCCGACTATGCCGGCTATGAAGGCCTCAATGAAATGCTCTCGCTGTCCAGGCCCGATATCGTAACCAAAGTACACGAGGACTACCTCGCTGCCGGCGCCGACTTTATAGAGACCAACACTTTCGGCGCCAACGCCGCCGTGCTGGCCGAATACGGCCTGCAGGGGCGCGTGCGCGAATTCAACCTCGCTTCGGCCAAACTCGCCAAAGCCGCCGCGCTCAAGTTCTCCAAGCCCGGCCGGCCCCGCTACGTAGCCGCCTCCGTCGGCCCCACTAACAAAGCCCTGTTCGTCACCGGCGGCCTCAGCTTCGACGAACTGCGCGACATCTACCTCGAACAGCTCACCGCCCTCATTGACGGCGGCGCGGACCTGCTGCTGCTGGAAACCGCCCATGATATCCTCAACCTCAAGGCCGGGCTGGCCGCCGTAAGACTGGCCCACAAAAAAGCCGGCCGCGAATTGCCCGTAATCGTTTCCGCCACCATGGACGGGCGCAATAAACTGCTTTCCGGCCACGACACCGAAGCTTTTTACGCCGCTGTGGAACATTACCAGCTGGCCGCCATAGGCTTCAACTGCTCCTCAGGCCCCGAGGGCCTCGGTCTGCGCCTGGAGCGCCTGGCCGCCCGCGCCCAATACCCGGTCTTCGCCATGCCCAATGCCGGTCTGCCCGACGAGAACGGCCGCTACCTGCAGACCCCCGAAACTTTCTCGGCCGTGATGGCCGATTACGCGCGTAAAGGCCTGCTCAATGCCGCCGGCGGCTGTTGCGGCACCAGCCCCGCCCATATCAAGGCCTTGGCGGAAGCCGTAGCGGGCGTAAAGCCCCGCGCGCCGCGCGCCGCCGCGCCCTGGACCATCTCGGGCGTCGAAGCCCTTTTTTACGACGAAATAGAGCCGCCGGTGATGGCGGGCGAGCGCAATAATTCCATCGGCTCCAAGAAATTCCGAGACATGGTGGCGGCAGGCGACTGGGACGGGGCGCTGCTGCTCGCCAAAGCCCAGGCCGCCGCCGGCGCGCACCTGCTGGACGTCTGCCTGGCCAACCCCGAGCGCGACGAGCTGGCCGACGTGAAGACTTTCATTCCCAAGCTGGCGCGCGCGGTGCGCCTGCCGGTGATGACCGACACCACCGACCTGGCCGTGATGGAGGAAGTGCTCAAGACCGTGCCCGGCAAGGCCGTGTTGAACTCCGTGAATTTCGAATTCGGGCCGGAGAAACCGCGCGCCGCCGCCGAACTGGTGAAAACCTACGGCGCCAAACTGGTGTTCGGCTGTATCGACGAGGACAAGGCGCACGGCCTGCCGCTGGACGCGGCGCGCAAGGTGGCCATAGCCCGCCGGGCTTACGCCTTCCTCACCGGCGAATGCGGGCTCAAGGCCGAAGATATCATCTTCGACACGCTGGTCTTCCCCGTGGCCGTAGGCGGCGAGCATGCCCAAACCGCGCATGAAACCATAAAGGCCATCGCGGAAATAAAAAAAGAATTCCCCGGCGTCAAGACCGCGCTGGGCGTCAGCAACGTCTCGTTCGGCCTGCCGCCGGTCTCGCGCGAAGTATTGAATTCGGTGTTCCTGCACCACGCCGTAAAGGCGGGACTGGACGTGGCCATAGTAAATATCGAAAAACTGAAGCGCTACGCCGCCATCTCACCGGAAGAGCGCGAACTGGCCGAAGACCTTATCTTCGCCCGCCGGCCGGACGCCGCGCAGGCCTTTGCTGCGCGCTACCGCGACGCCAAAAAGACCGCGGCCGCCCCTGCGGCGCAAGACGCCCCGCCGGCTGAGAAAGTCTACGCCGCCATCCTTAACGGCTCGCGGGCCGGCATAGAAGAGGCGATCATTGCGCTGCTCGGTAAAGAATCGCCGTTGGACATAGTCAACGGCCCGGTGATGAAGGCCATGGCCGAGGTGGGGCGCCAGTTCTCCGCCGGTGACCTGATAGTAACCGAAGTGCTGCAGAGCGCCGAGGCCGCGCGGGCCGCCGTGAAGGCGCTGGAGCCCGCCCTGAAGGCGCAGAAGGCCCCGAAACGCGGGCGCCTGCTGCTGGCCACGGTAAAAGGCGACGTGCACGATATCGGCAAGAACCTGGTGAACATTATTTTCGAAAGCAACGGTTTCGAAGTTGAGGACCTGGGCGTCAAGGTGCCGCCCGAGGACATCGCGGCGGCGGCGGCAAAGAGCCGGCCGGACTTCATCGGCCTGTCCGGCCTGCTGGTGCGCTCCTGCGAACAGATGACGGTGACCGCCCGCGAACTGGCCAAAGCCGGCGTAAAAGCGCCGCTGCTGGTGGGCGGCGCGGCGCTGACCGAAAAATTCACGCTCAACAGCATCGCTCCCGACTATCCGGGCCCGGTGTTCTATTCCCGGGACGCCATGGAAGGGCTGAATTACGCGCTCAACTGCGTTTCTGGAGCGGCCCGGGCGAATGGCGGGCAGACCGGCCAGGCGGCGCAGCCGGCCGCGGCTGCACAAAACGATCCCGTTGTTCAGCCCCGGGCAGCAGGCCGTGCAGCTTCGGCCGCCTACTATCCTGAAGACATCCCCGTGCCGCCGGACTTCGACAGGCATTTTACCGGCGACCAGCCGCTGGAAGAGCTGTTCGAGAACCTCGACGAGAACCTGTTCAGCCTGCGCTTTCTCAAGGTGAACAAGGCGCAGCCGAAAAAAGCGGAAGAGGCCCTGGAGCTGCTGGCCGAAGTGCGCAAGGATATAATAAGCGGCCGGCTGATCAGGGCGCGCGGCGTTTACCAGTTCTTTCCGGTGAACAGTGCCGGCGACAGCCTGCTGCTTTACGGCCGGGACGGGGCGCAGGCCGCCGCTTTCCCTTTCCCGCGCAGGAAGGAAGGGGAGAACCTGTGCCTGGCGGATTTCGCCGCTCCGGCGGCGGGCGGGCGCAAAGATTACGCCGCGCTGTTCGCCCTGACCTGCGGCGAGGGAATGGTGGAATATGCCGCGCGTGAGAGGCAGGCCGGCAACTACCTGCGGTCCTATTTAGTGGAGGCGCTGGCGCTCACCCTGGCCGAGGCTTTCGCCGACGTAATGCATTACCGCATAAGGAAGGCCTGGGGCATAGCCGAAGAAAAACCCGCGCGCCCGCTGCTGCGCAGCCGATACCGCGGCCAGCGCTACTCGTTCGGCTACCCGGGCTGCCCGGACCTGGCCAACCAGAAGATCCTGTTCAGCCTGCTCAAGCCGGAAGCGGACGCGGGGCTGCGCCTGACGGAGGGTTTCATGATGGACCCGGAGGCTTCCGTTTCCGCCGTAGTCTATCACAACCCCAAGGCCGTGCATTTCAGCGCGGATTGAGGCGGTAAGGTCCCGGCCTTGACAACCTGAAAGCCTGTGCTATACTATCCGTGAGTCCGCGGCCCCTTATAAACGGGTGTCCGCGGGCTCTTATTTTATCCGTTCTTGCCGGTTGGATCCTGCGCGGGAACCTGCGTCCGCCGTGTGCCCCGCTTGCCGCCGGGGCCTCCGTCCGCGTCAGGGCTTGAAGTATTCCCTGCCCGTGCGGTCAATGTAGAAAATGCGGTCTTTGACCGCCACTTTCGCCAGCCCGCCTTTGAAGTTCCCGGCCTGTGTGTATTTATAGCCCGTCACCTCCAGGCCGGATTTGTCTATGTAGCCCCAGGCGCCGTGCAGGTCTTTTAAAACCGGGGCCAGTCCTTCGTCGAAAGCGGCGCACATGGTGAAATTAAACGGGATCTCTTCCTTGCCGTCGCTGTTTATATAGCCGCAGCGTCCTTCCGCCGCCAGCGCCTGCGCGGGGGCCAGTCCTTCGCCGTAGGGCCCAATGCCTACGTAGGGTTTCTCCTTGAAGATAAGGGTGGCCCGTTTTATGAACCCGTATTTTTCGCCGAGGCGCGCGGTGGCGAAGCCGTCATGGAAGGGAAAGGCCTCCTGGTAAACCGGGGGCAGCACTTCCTTGCCGGACAGGTCGATGTAGCCGTAGCGGCCGTTGAGCCTTACCCGCGCCAGGCCTTCCGAAACCGGGTAGATCTCGTCGTAATGCGCAGGCTTGAATTCCTTGCCGCCACTGAGCAGCAGGCCCCAGCGCCCGTCCTTCTTCGCCGTGGCCGCCCCCTCCCGGAACGGCAGCAGCTCTTCGTATTGAAAAGGCACCACCGTCCTGCCGGCTTTGTCCACGCAGCCCCAGGCGCCGCGGTCTTTTACCGGCGCGCAGCCTTCGCTGAAAGAGCCGGCGGAGCGGTAGCGCCCCGCCCAGGCTTTTTTCCCGGCTTTATCGATGAAGCTGTAATAGGCGCCGGAGCGCACCAGGGCCAGCTCTTCGCTGAAAGGTTCGGCGTAAGTGTAGCGGGCGGGGACGGCCAGTTTCCCGGACGGGCCGGCGTAGCCCCAACTGTCGCCGGAGCGGTAGGGGACGAGCTCCTGTGCCTGCGCCGAGGCGCAGCAGGCCGCCATCAGGATAAAGAAAAAGTTTTTCATAACGCATAAATAATACAATTTTCAAAGCACCGTCCGCCGCCGCGCCGGAACGAAATTTGTATAATTTGCTGACCCCTGAAAATTATGAAAACAAGAACCGCTATCTATCCCGGCAGTTTTGACCCTATCACTTTCGGCCACCTGGACATTATAGACCGCGCCAGCCGGATCTTCGACCGCCTTATCGTCAGCGTTTTCGTGCATAGCAATAAGAAACATATGTTCTCCGTAGAGGACCGCGTTGCCATGCTGAAGGCTGCCTTGAAGGGGCGCCGGAATATAACGGTGGATTGTTTCGAGGGGCTGCTGGTGGATTACGCAAAAAAGAAAAAAACGAACGTGATCATAAGGGGCCTGCGCGCCATTTCCGACCTGGATTATGAATTCCAGATAGCGGCGGTGAACCGCACTCTTTCCCCGGGCATAGAAACGGTTTTCCTGATGCCGCGCCAGCGCTATACCTACCTTTCCTCCAGCGTGGTGCGCGACATCGCGCATTTCAGGGGCGACGTGTCGAAGCTGGTGCCGCCCCACGTGGTAAAGGCCATCGCCGCCGCCGGGCGGCGGAAATGAAGGCCGTGCGCGTTCGGCTCGCGGCCGCGCTGCTGCTGGCCGCCGCGCCGCTGGCCGCCGCCGAGGCGGACCCCGCGGCGCAGGCCAGCGCTGAAACACTGCTGTCCGATATGGACTGCTCGGCCAGGAAAAGCAGGCTTTTTTCTGATTATCTCGACGGCAAGGTACAGGCCAACGGCGGGTACAAGCTGCGCTGCGCCAGGGGCAAAGAAACCATAGTTTTCCCGGTTTCCCTGGCGGCGGAAGTTTCCTCGATGACAGCGCGGGAAATTATTTCCGGCAAAGAGAAATATACGGAGGCCCGGTTGTGGCAGGAGCCGCTGGCCGCGCTCTCGGATCTTTCGGACCTGGTCCGCAAGACGGCCCCGGTAAAGAGCGGCGGGCTGGCCCTGTCCCAGGACGCCGTGGCGGGGGCCTGCCTGGAACTGCTGGTGCGCCTCGATAAAGCCGTAGCCGCGCTGCGCGAAGCCAGGCTGGCCGGTTCTTTCGGCGGCCGGGGCGACCTGGTCTTCTCCTGCCTTGTGCGGGCGCTGGCCGGGCTGGACGCGCTGGAGCGCTCGTATGAGACCAGCAGCCAGATCACTTTTTACGAGAAAGCGGCCGGCGTACTGAAGAACGCGGAAGACGCTTTGGCCGCGCTGTCCGCGGAACTCCCGGCGGTCCCCGCCGCAGCCGCGTCCACGGCCGTTCCTGCGGCCGCCGGGATCTTTTCAGCCTCTTACTATGTAGCCCCCCGGCTGCTGGCCGGGATGCGCGCCGTTTCGCTGCTTTTTCCGTGGCACCAGCTGGAGGGGTTGAAAGGCGGGGACAAAGTGGACCTGATGGTCACCTACGAGAACGTTTCCGCGGCCGGCAAGGATACGATCACCGCCACCATCATACAGGCCGCGCCGGTGCTGTCGGTTATGAGGCCGCAGGCGGTCTCCCCCGAGGCGAAGGGCGCGGCGCGCCTGCTGCTGAGCCCGGTGCAGGCGCAGTACGCGGCGCTGGCCTCCGTGCAGGGGCGCGAGCTTTCACTGGCGGTCAGGCCCGGAGGCGATGCCGCCCCGCGGATCATCGACGCCGCCAGTTTCAAGAAAATAATAAAGTGATCTAAGCCGGGCCCGGGCAGGCCCGGGCTTTGCGGTCAATCGTCGGGAGTTTCCGACGTCGGGGGCTCTGCCGGTTCCGGCGCCGCCGGGGCTGCCGCTGCGGCCGGCAAGGGGGCCGGGGACTCTGTCACGGCGGGCACGGCGGGATCCTGCGTCTCTGCCGGCACGGCGGCCGGGGTTGCGGGCGCGGCGGGCGGCGCCGGCTTCTCGGCGGCGGCCCGGCCGGCGCGCTTCAGCCGGTCGTACACTTCGGTGGCGCAGCGCCAGAGCATCTGGTTGAGCAGGCTTTTCTCGCGGCCGCCGGGCGTGAGCACGGGATAAAGCGGGGCCAGCAGCAGGTGGAACGTGGTCTTGTTCTGGCCCAGCGTCTCCACCTTGGCCGTGCCGGTGGAAGTATCAAAATCCGCGCTGATCATGTAGTTCACGCGCAGCGAGGCGGGGATGAGGAAGACGAAGCTGGTATCCACCAGGAAAGAGCGGAAAAGGTCGCCGTAGGTCCAGCGGTTCATGCTGGTGAGCTGCAGGCGCAGCGTGCCGCGGCCTTTCTTCTTGTCGTACAGCCCCGCTTCGGAAAAGACCCGCCGCGCCCGCTTCAGCAGCGAGGCCGTGTCTTCGGGGGAAACAAATACCGGCTTTACCGCCTGGGATCTGAAATTACCTTTTTCGTCCACGGTAGTGTCGCCGCCTATGGCGTCGGTGGGCGAGTGGTAGGGATAGTTCTTCCAGACTAGCTGTATTTCGCCGAAAGGAGTGAGCGAGCTGTCCTCGAGCATGGCTTCGGCGGTTTCCTTTTCTACCTTTACATCGCCATAATTGAAGGAGGCGCAGCCGCAGGCGGAGAGGGCCGCCGCCGCCAGTAAGATCTTAGGTATTTTCATTGTTCAGTCCCGGCTTCTTACGCGATTTGATCGGAACCCCGGCGAAAACCGCTGATATCCGTCATACAACAAGCTTCGGCTTTATTATATTATAATATGGACGCGGTTTCCTGAAGGGCCGCGGGGCGGAGGCAAGGGGCAACAAGAACTATGGCGGCAAGAATACTCGATAAAATAATAGTCAGCGAAGGCCAGGGCGAAATAATAGTGCGCCTGGCCCGCGTGCAGGACATGCGCCGCATCCAGATGCTGTACGCGGAAGTGTACGGCAGCAACTATTCCGTCCCCATCGTGACGGACAAAGAGCTGATGCGCCGCGCCATAGAGGACAACGAATACTACTGGCTGGTGGCGGAGTGCAGGGGCCGCATCATCGGCAGCCTGGTCTACGCGCTGAACCTGATGTACCGCAATTCGAAGGCCTTCGGCGCCGTGGTGAGCCATGATTTCCGCAAGCTCAACCTGGCCTTCACCATGATGAAGCTGATCCTCGACGACATCACCAAGAAGCGCGACCTGGTGGACCTGGTTTACGCCACCACCCGCACCGCCAATTACGCGCCGCAGAAGCTCACCGAGAGCCTGGGGTTCATAAAGCTGGGCATTTTCCCCAACACCCACAAAGTGCAGGACAACGAAACGCACTGCCTGACGGCCTACTTTACCGAGGGCGCCCTGGAACGCCGCCGCCGCGTGCCGCATATAATTCCCGAGGTGGCCCCTTATTACGATATCATCCGCAAGCAGCTGCCGCTGGAAAAGGCGGCCATTAAGAACGTCTGCGGCCCGTACAGCGACCACAAGCAGAAGATCCCGCTGCTGAATTTTGAGGCCATCACCGCGCCCGAGTTCGTGAAGAACCGCTACAAGAAAATGAAGCACAACAGCTTCTTCGAGCACATCGTGATGCCCTTCCACGACCCGAACCTGATCCTGATAACCCCGGACCAGAGCACCGAGGTTTACCTGACCTACAACCAGAAGGACAAGTACAGCGTGATCGTGGGCGGCGTGACCACGGAAAAAAGCTTCGCGGTGGTGCTGGAAAGCATCGCGCTGAAGGTCAGCCAGATGGACATGGCTTACGTCGAGGTGATCATAGACGCTTATTCCCCGGCTATCCAGCGCGACGCCCTGGACGCGCGCTTTATCCCCAGCGCCTATTTCCCCTGCGCCAAGCGCATGGGCAACAGGCGTTACGACTGCATAGTCTTTTCCCGGACCTTCGACATCCTCGATTTCCGCAACGTCAAGATAATTTCGCTGTACAAGAATTTCCTGCGCGAGTACCTTAAGCTCTGGCGGGAGAACTATATAGAACTGGTTTTCAAGACCGAGCCTAAGAAATAAGCCGCCGGCCCGAAAATATTTCCGGCGCGGGCGCGGCACTTGAAAGGATGAACCATGGCCGACCTTTCCGTAGAAGACAAACTGCCCCCGGTGTACGCGCCGCTTAAAAGCCGGGCCGCCATAGACGCGCTGTTCGAGACCCCGGCTTTTGAATATTCCCCGCGTACTTCCAAAGCTTTCTGCGCCGCCATGCGCGCGGCCCTGGCTTTCCAGGGGGGCCGCTCGCCGGTGCTCAAGGCGCTGTACAAGACGGAAGGCTTTAACCCGGCGTCGGTAAAGACCGAACGTGATATCTCCGGTATCCCGTTCCTCTTCGTGGCCGCGCTCAAGGAGCGCGACCTGACCACCCTGCCGTATTCGCAGATAGTGCTGGAATTGAAATCCAGCGGCACCTCCGGGCAGCGCAGCCGCATGCAGCTGGATAAGGGCTCCCTGATGCGCGTGCGCCGCATGGCCTGGAAAGTATTCGAGGGCCTGGGCCTTACCGACCTGGCGCGCCCGCACGACTATATCTGCTTCACCTACGACCCGGAAGTGGCCAAAGACCTGGGTACCGCCTGGACGGACAAGCTGCTGGCCGGCTTCACCAAACAAGGGGAGATCTTCTACACCTTCCGCTGGAGCAAGGCGAAGAACGATTTCTACTTCGACATCGACGGCGCGGTTTCGGCCCTGAAAAAATTCGAGGCCGCGGGCAGCCTGGTGCGCCTGGTCGGGTTCCCGGCCTTCGCGCTGAAACTGACCGAGGAGTTCAAGCGGCGCTTCGGCCGCAGCCCGCGGCTTAACCCGGGTTCCAGCGTGGTTACCGGCGGCGGCTGGAAAACGCTGGCCGACGAGGCGATGGACAAGAAGATCTACCGCAAGATACTGGCCGACGCCCTGGGCGTGCCGGTGGAGAACGTGAGGGACCTGTTCGGTATGGTGGAGCATGGCGTGCCTTACGTGGACTGCCGGCTGGGGAACTTCCATGTGCCCAACTACGGCCGCGTGATAGTGCGCCACCCGGGCACGCTGGAGCCGCTGCCTTACGGGCAGACCGGGCTGCTGCAATTCATTACGCCCTATCTCTCCAGCTATCCTTCGCTGTCCGTGCTGTCGTCGGATTTTGGCCTGCTGCGGCAGAAGTGTTCCTGCGGCCTGGCGGGCCCCGTGCTGGAAATAAAGGGCCGCGCCGGCATTACGAAACTGAAGGGCTGCGCGATCTCCGCGGCGACGATGTTATGAAAATACACAACACCTATTTATTTGGGAAAGTTTCGGACCAAGCCGCCTGGACTCCGGCCGAGCTGGAGGAGATAGGCGTAAAGGCGCAGGCGGCGCGGGCCCTGATGCGTACGGCCTCGCGCGACTATGTAACCGAAACGCTGGCCAAGGCGGGCAAACTGTTCGCGCCGGGCGGCAAATACCGCAAGGCCGCGCTGGCCCACCTTAAAGAGCACATCACTTTTTCAGAGCCCGTGATAGACAAGAGCCTGGACGTCATACCCGAGATCCTCGACAAGGGCGCGCTGGTAAAGCGCATGAACATGGAGCTGTTCCTGCCCTACGCGCTGGAAGCCCCGATGGAGCGCCGCGGTTACGAAGGACTGCTGCGGGCGCTGCCCAAGGGCGTGGTGCTGCACGTGGGCGCCGGCAACGTGTTCCTGGGCATCCTGGATTCGCTGGTCATAGGCCTTCTTACCAAGAACGTCAACATCATCAAGCTGTCCTCGACGGGGTCCCGGTTCATGAACCTGTTCATGGACGCGCTCAGGGAAGCGGACACGCTGGGCGTGCTGGCCGGTTCGGTAGCGGTGCTGAGCTGGAAGGGCGGCAGCGAGGAACTTGAAAAAGCCGTGCTGAAGAACGTGAACGCGGTCTTCGTCTGGGGCGGCTACGAAGCCGTGCAGAGCTACCGCAAAATAGCGCCCATCGACGTGCGCGTGGAAGGCTTCGGCCCCAAGACCAGCGTGGGCTTGGTGTTCGAAAGCTGCGTGGTCAACGAGGGCATGGCCGAGGTGGCCCGCCGCGCGGCGCTGGACGCCTCGCTGTGGG
>DAOPZW010000005.1:0-41631 GCA_035353595.1 Elusimicrobiales bacterium
AGATCTGCGGCGTGTTCGGCCCCACCTGCGACGCGCTGGACGTGATCTCGATGTCCGAGAACCTGCCGACGGACCTGCAGCTGGGCGAGCTGCTGTACAGCGCCAACATGGGCGCGTACAGCCACGCTTCGTCCACCAGCTTCAACGGCTTCCCGCCGGCGAAAGTGGTGCACATAAATAAATAAGCGAGGCGGCCGCAATAAAGAACCGCGGGGAAAGCCCCGCGGTTCTTTATTCGCTCCGCGCGGGAGCGGGGATGCCGGGCCGGCGCGTTCCGGGGCGGCCGTGTTCTATGAGAAAGCGCTGCGGGCGGAGCCCGCGGACAAGGAGATCCGCGCGCGGCTGGGCGCCCTGCGCTGACAGGCTCCGCTGCGGTCCGGACAGAGAAGTCGGCAGTGCCTGCGGCGTTGCGCGGCCTAGCTTAAATAGCCCATCAGGCGGTAGATGAGCTTGGCGGCGCCGAGTTCGGTAATGTTGGAGCCCTTTACGGGCGACACTTCCACCACGTCCACCCCCACCACTTTTTTCTTCGCGCATACCGCCTTGAAAAGCTTCATCGCCTCGTGCCAGCGGAAGCCGCCGGGCTGCGGCGTGCCGGTGCCGGGCATTTCCGCCGGGTCGAAACCGTCGACGTCGATGGTCAGGTAAACCGTGTCCGTCAGCTCGCGCAGGATGTCGCGCTCGAGCTTTGCGAAGTCCAGGTTTTCGTGCATCAGGTGCGTGCGCACATTGCCCGCGTTGTGGTACTGGCGCTCGTCGGAGCCCACGCTGCGGATGCCTATCTGCACCAGCCGGTTGGTGCGCGAGGCGGGGTACACCGCCGAGGCGTGGCTGTGCGCCGAGCCCTGGTAGGAGGGGCGCAGGTCCGCGTGCGCGTCGAAATGCAGGATGGAAAGGTCCTTGTGGCGGCGGATGAACGGCGGCAGCAGGGCCTGGGTGACGCTGTGTTCGCCGCCTATAAAGAACGGCAGGGCCCGGGTGGCCGAAAGCAGGCCGTCCACGGTTCTTTCCAGCAGCGGGAAAAATTTATTCTCCGGCAGCGCGCAGTTGACCGGGGCCGCGGTGAAAATGCCTTTTTTCCAGGTCTCGCCCTTGGTCTCCTCGTCCCACAGCTCCAGCTGGTAGGAGGCGTCCAGCACCGCCGCCGGGCCGCGCTTCGTGCCCTTGCCGTAGGAGGTGGTTTTCTCATACGGCACAGGCAGCACTACGAACGCGGCGTCGCCGAAAGCTATCTGTTCGCGGGCTACGAACCGCTTCTTTGACGGTTTAAAGATCATGTGAACTCCGTACGCGTACTGAAAAATTTTGCGGCGGGCCGCTGCCGCTCCCGCCCGGAAATTTTCCCGGCGGGTCAGAACAGGAAAACGGCGGCGGCCACGGTGGTGGTCCAGACGCCTTCCGACCCGATGGCGGACTGGGTGATGTTGGCGGCGCGCACGATCTTGCCGCTGAGCTTCCAGATCTCTTCCTTCTGGTCCCAGGTCGTGTCGCTGCCGAATTCCACGCCCTGGATGGTCGATAACATCATGGCCGCCAGGTCTTCGGCGTAGTCGCCGGTCTTCTCGTCGGTCTCTCCGAAGGTGTGGTGCTCGGAGATGTACCCGTAATGGCTGCGGTCCTTGGGCACGGCCAGGCCTACGGAGGAGGCTATCAGCCGGTGGTTCTCGTTGATGGCGTTGCGGCTGAGCACGCAGTGCAGGATCTGGCCGTCGCTGAGTTTCTCTATGCCCTTCTTGGCGGGGATGACCTTGCAGTAGGGGGGGAAGATGCTGGAGACGTGCACAAGATTGTACTTGGCGATCTTGGCGTCCCGGAGGGCTTCTTCGAAGCTCGCCAGCTTTTCTTTGTGCCGGCCCAGGCCCTTGGTCAGGAACACTTCTTTTGGAATGGGGAATGAGGTCATGCGGTAATTATAATAAATTAGGCGGTTACTTCCCGTTCTTTTTCATCTCCAGCAGGCGCTCCTGGTATTCTTTTTCCAGGCGCTCGCGGGATTCCTTGAACCGGCGCGCCATGTCGGCTTCGCGCGCGGCGTAGCTGTCCTGCAGCGCGGCGTCGCGCTTCTGCAGGTCCGCCACCAGCCGCTGCTCCTGCTCCAGCAGGCCGCGCAGCTTGGCCCTTTCGGCTTCCAGCTGCGAAGCCCGGATGCGGTGGCCGTCCTCCAGGTCTTTTTTGCGGGCCTCGTGTTCCGCGCGCAGGCTGTCTTCCAGCTCTTCCACGCGCTTCTCGTGGGCGGCGATGGTTTCGCTGAGCTGGCGGTTCTTGGTTTCCAGCTCGTCCTTCATCCTGGAAATATTCTCGGCCAGCGCCCGGTCCATGTCTATCTGGCCGGTCTTTTCAGACAGCATGGCCTGGTAGCTGCTTTCCAGCTGCTCCTGCCGCGCCTGCAGCGCCTGGCCCTTGAGCTTGAACGCCTCTTCCATGGAGGCGGCCAGCTTGCGCTCGCGCTCCATGAACGTTTCCTCCAGGCTCTTGGCCTGCGCGGCCAGCCGCGCGTTGAAATCGTCGTTCATGAACTGCATCTTCTTGAAATATTCGTCCCGCTCCGCCTTGGCGGAAACGTCGGAGCGCTTGGCCAGCTCCGTCAGCTGGGCCAGGTAGTTCTGCTCTATGGTCTTGAGCTTTTCGAGGAATTCTTTTTCCAGGGCCTGGCGCAGGTCCCGGGCTTTGGTGAGGTTCTCCTGGATGAGGCCCTGCTTCTCTCCGGCGCTCTCCTCCAGCGCGCGGGCGAGGCGTTCGATCTCTTCCTTGAGCTTGGCGGCCTCGGCGCGCGCCGCGGCGCCGCCGTCGTCCATCTTGGCGATCTTTTCTTCAAGCTCCCGGGCGCGGTTCTGCAGGTCGCGTTCGCGGATCTCGAAATTCTCGGTAAGGTGTTTTTCCGCGGCGGCCAGCGTCTGGCTGGCGCGCGCCAGGGATTCTTTTTCGCGGGCGTCGTAGAAGGCGCGCAGCTCGGCCTCGCGCCGGGCGGCCGCTTCCAGCTCCATCGCGCTGATGCGCTGCGCTTCCTGCTCGGCCTGCGCGGCCATGCCGGCCTTTTCCTCTTTCCAGGCCTGCCGCGCGGCTTCGGCCTGGGCTCGCATGACCTCGGCGTTCCGTCGGAAATTGGCGGTGACTTCCATCTCGCGCGTTTTCAGCGCCTCGAAGAAGCCGGCTTCCAGTTCGGCGGCCCGGCGGTTGAGGCCGATGCGCTCCTCTTCCAGCGCCGCCTCCCGGATCTTGAGCTGGGCCGCCTGGCGCTCCTGCGAGGCTTTGAACTTTTCCTCGTAGTCGGCGCGCATCGCCTGCTCGCGGGCGTTCAGGTCCAGCTTGAGCTTCTCTATCTTTTCGCGGAAATCTTCTTCCAGCCGCTTGCGCTCCTGGTCGAGGCCGGTGCGTTCGGTCTCCAGCAGTGTGCGCGCCTGCGCGTCATGGGATACCAGGGCGTCCTTGAGGCGGGAATTCTCCGCCAGCAGGGCGTTAACGCGGGCCAGCGCCGCGTCCTTCTGCTCGGCCAGCGCCGCGTACTGGCGCTCCAGGTCTTCCTGCTTTTTCGCCAGCCCCGTCTCTTTTATCTTCAGCGACTCTTCCAGCGACTGCCGCAGCAGGGACTGCCTTTCTTCGAAAGATTGCTCGAGCTCGGCTTCCTTTTCCGCCAGCAGGCTGCCTATCTGGGCGCGCAGGTCGGCCAGCTTGGCCCTTTCGGAAGCGGAGTGCGCCTCCCGCTCGTCCATGGCCCTGGCGCGCCGCGCCGCCTCGGCTTCGAAATCGGCCAGCCGCCCCGAGAATTCGGCCTCAAGCTCTTTTTCTTTTTTCTGGAGCGCGTCTTTCTGGCGCTGCGCTTCGGCCTTCGCCTCGCGGGCCAGGGCGTCGCGCTTCTGGGCGAGGTCCCTCTCCTGCGCTAAATGCTGGGCGGCCTGTTCGCGCGCCGCCGCGGCCAGCGCGGCCTCTTTTTCGGTGTAAAGTTTTTTCAGTTCGTTATATTTCTCGGTCCAGGCGGCTTCCCTGGCGGGCAGTTCCTGCCGGGCTTTTTCCAGCGCGTCTTCCAGGCGCGCGGCGCGCTCGCGGTATTCCGCTTCCAGGATCTCGGCGCGGCGGGCGGCTTTTTCTTCGATGGTCTTTTTGTTCTCTTCCAGCCAGGCGGTGTAATGCGCGTACTGCTCTTTCTCGCGGCCGGCGAATTCGGCGTTGAGGCGGTCGTTGAGGACCTTCAGCTCCTCCACGCGCTCGCGCCGCATCTGGCTGCGTATGCCCTCGGCGGCCAGCGCCTCGCGGTTCTTGAAATCAATTTCCTGCTGGCCCAGTTTTTCGCGCCACAGCTCTTCTATCTGGCGGATGCGCTCGGCCGCTTCCTTCTGCGCCGTTTCGCGGCCCAGCTTGAGCTTTTCGAGGAAAGCTTCCCGTTCCGCCTTGAAATCGGTTTCGCGCTCCGCCTCCCATTTCTTGAACAGGGTTTCCATTTCCTGGCGGAGGTTCTTTTTCTTGTCGGCCAGTTCGGCTTCCTTGCCCCTGATGTCGGCGGAAAGCCGCGCGCGCTCCGTTTCGAAGTCGGCGCGCTGGCGGCTTACGGCCTCGTCCAGCATCACCTGGTATTTCTGCCAGAGCCCGGACTCCTTCTCCACCAGCATGCGGGCCAGTTCCTGCTCTCGCTTCTTGATGCGCTCGTCCTGCGCCCGCATCAGCGCTTCGAATTCCTCTTCCCGGGCCTTGTTGTTGCGCTGGATCTCCTCGAAGCTGCGCGAGCGCATGGAGGCCAGCTCCAGGTCCTTCTCGCGCAGTTCGGCGGTGAGGCGCAGGACCATCTTGGCCGAATCGAGTTCGGTCCCGCTCAGAAGGTCGTCGAAGTCCGGGCTGAATCCTGGCATAAGTTCAGGGCTGTTTTTCCATTTTCTGCGCCGTCAGCTTGTTGCGCTCTTCTTCCAGCTCGCGGAATTTGGCGCCGACCGCGGCTTCCATCTCCGAGCGCAGCTTGTCCAGCGCGCTGCGGCTGCGCTCCAGCTCCGTGTAATAATTCTTTTCCAGCTCGTCCTTGCGGGCGGAGAATTCCTCTTCCCGCCTTACCCGGTCCGCGCGGTTCTTGGCCAGCTCCTCGTCGAAGCGCTGGCTGAGCAGGGCTTCTTTCTTCTCGAAATCGGCCCGCAGCGCCTGTCTTTCGGCGTTGAGGATCTCCATCCTCTTGGTTTCCCAGAGCGCCCGTTCCCGCTGGTATTCCGAGGCCGCTTTTTCGGCCAGGTCGGCGTGTTTTTTCTCGAGCTCCTTATCTTTTTTCGCCAGCGCGGTCTCCAGTTCCTGGCGGCGCTTCTCGAAAGCCTTGTCCTGCGCGGCCAGCGCGTTCTTTTCGCGCGAGATGAATTCCGCCTCCAGGCGGGCCTGCCGCTCGGTCAGCGAGGAGTTCAGGGCCTGCTCGCGGTTCTTGATGCGGTTCTCCAGCTCCATCCTGCGGCCGTCGAACTCCAGGTTGAGCTTGTCGAGCTCGTCCTTCTGGCGCTGTTGCTGGGCCGCCAGCGCGGCCTTGAGCTTTTCTTCCAGGCGGGCGGTCAGGGCGGCTTCCTTGTCGCGCAGGCCGTTGAGGCGTTCGTCGTACTCCCGGTCCAGCACCTCGCGGTGGGCGTTGAGCGCGGCGTACATTTCCTCTTTGGCGGCGGCCAGCTTGCCGAACAATTCGTGTTCCTTGCCCTGCAGTTCGCGGTAAAGCTTCAGCTTCAGCTCGCTGTTCTGCTGCTCGAGGGCGGCTTTGGCCTTCTCAAGCTCCGCCTCGCGCGCCTGCAGGTGCAGCTCGCGGCTCTTGAGGGCCTCTTCGGCTTTGGTCCGCTCCAGCGCCGCGCGTTCCTCCATGGAGGCTTCCAGCTCCCGGATGCGGGCCGCGTGGGCGGCTTCCATGGCCGCTTTTTCCTCGAGGATCTTCATCCTTTCCCGGTCGGCCGACGCGGCGCGCTCGGAGAATTCGGAGGTCAGGCGCTTGCTTTCGATGACCAGCCTTTCGTCAAAAGTGGATTCCGAGCTCTTCATCTTGGCGTGGTATTTCTCGCGCAGATCCTCCTCGGACCGGCGCAGCTTCTTTTCCATGGCCTTGCTTTCCGCCTCGCGCTCTATCTGCAGCGCGGCGACTTTGGCCTCCAGCTCTTTGCGGCCGGCCGCGGCCAGTTCGTCGAGGCGGGCTTTCTCGGCCTCGATGGCTTTCTTCGCTTCGTCGGCTTCCACGGCCAGCTGCGCGCGCCCGGCCGCCTCCAGCTCCAGCTCTTTGCGGGTATATTTAAGCTTCAGCTCGTCCTCGAACTGCGTAAGTTTTTTATGCAGCAGGGAGCGGTGGCTCTCGAATTCCAGTTTAAGCTTCTCTTTCTCGGCCTGCAGCTCGGTCTCCTTTTCTATCTGCCACTCTTCTTCGCGCACCAGCCACTGTTCCTTGAGCTTTACCTGCACCGCCGTAACCCGCTCCTCCAGGGCGCGCTCCTTGGCCAGGTAGGCCTGTTCGAGGCCGGCCCGCAGGCCCTCCAGCCGCTTATCCATGCTCAGCTCGAAGGCGCGGCGCGCGTCGTTCATGGCGGCCTGCTGCCTGACTATCCAGGTGTTCTGCTCTTCCAGGATGCCGGCGCTGAGGGCGTCGGCGCGCACCCGGGATTCGGTTTCCAGCGCGGCTTTGAGGGTTTCGGTCTCGGCTTTTTTAGCGGCTTCCAGCTGCGCGGTGCGGTCCTTGAATTCCTGTTCCAGCGCGGCCAGCTTGTTCTGCGCGGCGGTGTCGGCCTGGGCGCGGCTTTCCGCGGCGGCTTTGTCCCACTGCGCCCGCGCCTCTTCCAGGGCTTTTTCGTAGCGGCGGCGCGTTTCTTCCTCGCGGTTCTTCACCAGCTCGGCCAGCTGACCTTCCAGCTCCAGGCGCAGGTCCACGTGCTCCTGCTCGCGCTGCGACATGTAGTCGCGCATGCGGGCGCGCAGGGCGTCCATCTCATTGGCCGCGGCGGTCTTGAAGGCCTCTATTTCGGCCTTTTTCTCTCCCTCCACTATCTCCAGGCGCCGGGCGAAATCCTTTTCCATCTCGGCGGCGGCCTCGGCTTTCTTATGCGAAAAATCTTCGGCCAGGGCGCGGCGCTCCTCTTCGCGCGCCGCGCGGGCCTGCGCCTGGATGGTCTCCAGGCTGGCTAAATGTTCGTCCTCCAGCTCCTTGCGGAACTTTTCCAGCTGGGCGTCCTTCTGTTCGTGCAGTTTGCCCAGCTCCCTGACTTTGGCCTCGTAGCGTTCGTGCAGGCCCAGTTCTTCCTGTTCGGCGTGGATGCGCTGCGTCTGCACCAGTTCCCGCTCCAGGCGGTCGTACTTCTCGCGCAGGGCGTTCTCTTTTACGGCCAGGTTGTCCAGGTGGCGGGTGAGCAGGTTGTTGAGTTCCGCTTCCTTCATTTCGCCGGTCTTTTTAAGCTCGTCGATGAGGTTGAGCTTCATGGCGCCGATGGCGGCTTCCTTGTCGGCCAGTTCGCCTTTGAGCGCTAAAATTTCTTTTTCCAGCTGGGCGCGGACCTGCTTCCAGTTGGCGGTCTCCTCGTTGATGATCTGCTCTCGGAGCTTCGCTTTCAGGTCTGTCTCCAGGGCGGTCTGCGTCTTCCAGTTCTCCTCCCAGGTGCGGATGGTGCCCTGCCATTTTTTCAGGATCTCGGTTTTCTGCTCCACCTGCTCGGTGAGGGTGCGGCTGAGGTTGGTCTTGTTGCGGTTGTCTTCGCGCAGGCGGCTCACTTCGTCCTGCAGGGCGTGGATCTTTTCCACGGCCCAGTGCAGCGCCAGTTTTCCTGTTTCCACGTCCGTTATGGTGGACGGGTCTAATTTAGGTTCCTGCTCCATTTAAGCCTCCGGCGTACAAAGTGCATCGGCAGAGCCGCGGGGGGTGCCCCCGTTCAGCTGGCGACGCTACTTAAGGAAATTATACAAAAGGCGTGTTTACAAAATATTAAATTCTTATTGCCCGCGGTGCCGGGGTAAATAAGTACGGCCGCCCGCCTGGGGCGGACGGCCTGGAATACCTGGAGGGACTGACCTTCGGCTTACTTAAGAGGGCGAACCGCTTTGCCGCTCTTAATGCAGACGGTGCAGACGTAAGCGGAGGTCGTGGCCCCGTCGAGCGTCAGCTTCTGCTTATGAAGGTTGGGCCTGAAAACCCGCTTGGTAGCCCTGTGGGAATGGCTGTAGGATTTCCCGGTAACCGGCTTTTTGCCGCAAATTTCACATTTATAAGACATGGTTTTATTATAGCAAATTTGTAGAATACCGTTACCATGAAATCCCATACCGCTTATCTCACGCTCAATACGCCCGAGCGCTGCGCCCTAGTGAACCTTACCGGCAAGGTGGAGGCCGAACTGGAGCGCAGCGGCATAAAAGAGGGGCTTTGCCTGGTAAATTCCATGCATATCACTTCCAGCGTGTTCATCAACGACAATGAAAGCGGCCTGCACCGGGATTTCCTGGAGTGGGTGGAAAAACTGGCGCCCTACGAAGGCGGCTACCGGCACAACCGCACGGGCGAGGACAACGGCGACGCCCACCTGAAGCGCACCATAATGGGCCGCGAGGTGGTGGTGGCCGTGACCAAAGGGCGCCTGGATTTCGGCCCGTGGGAACAGATCTTCTACGGCGAATTCGACGGGCGGCGCAATAAGCGGCTGCTGATCAAGATAATCGGCGAATAGGCGGAAGGAATAATGAAAAAGACCATCTACTACCACGACACTGACTTCAGCGGCGCGGTCTACCACGCCAATTATCTTAAATTCCTGGAGGAAGCCCGCTCGGAATTCCTGGCCGAATGCGGTTTCACGGTGGCGGCGCTGCTGGCCAGAGGCGTCGGCTTCGCCGTGCGGCGCCAGGAGATGGACTACAAGGCCCCGTCGGTTTACGGGGACGTCCTAGACATCGTTACGACCGTCAAGGAATTTACGCCCTACCGCATAGTGTTCGCCTACACCATTCATAACCAGGCCGGCCGCCTGATAGGCAAGGCCGCCACGGACCTGGTCTGCGTGGGCAAAGACCTGCGGCTGCTGGAGCTGCCCGCCGACCTGACCGCCGCGCTGCAGCGGCAGGCGGAAAAATGAAAAAAGCATGTCTGGCGGCGGCCGCCCTGTGCCTTATTACCGCCTGCGGCGGTCCGGCCGCCCGCCACCCGCTGCTGAACCCTTCCCTCAGGAACCTGCGGCGCATACCGCTGCCTCCCGCCAAGGTCAAGGTGATGGAGCTGGTGGAGCAGCGGCTGGCCCGCGGCGACGCCGACCATATTTCCGTGATGTTCCAGTGCCTGAGCACCGGCTACTGGTTCGGCATAGGCGAGCACGAGAATTTTATTCCGGCAAGCCTGCTCAAAAGCCACCTGCTGATCACGGTGCTCAAGGCCGCCCAGGACGAGCCGGGCCTGCTGCAGCGCAAGGTGGAATACAAGGACTACTCAAATGTCTTTACGCCCGGCGCCAGGCCGGAGCAGCGGGTGCGGCCCGGCAGGCAGTTCACCTTCGGACATCATTACACTATCGAGCAGCTGCTGAAGCAGATGATAGAGCAGTCCGACAACAACGCAGCCTACAACCTGCAGGTCTCGCTGGCCCCCGGGCAGTTCGAACAGGTACTGCAGGACTACGGCATCCGCTTGCCGCCTGACGGGGCGGCTTTTATCACCCTGAAGAACTACATGATGATGCTGCTGTCCCTTTATAACGCGTCCTATTTGTCCATAGAGATGTCGCAGCGCGCCCTGGACTGGCTGACGCTGGCCGCGTACGACAAGGGGCTGGCCGCCGGCCTGCCTCCCGGCGTGCATCTCGCCAACAAGTTCGGCGAGCGCGAGCTGATCTCGTCTTCCGGCTCCAGCACGCAGCTGCACGACTGCGGCATAATCTATCACGAACAGGCGCCTTACCTGCTGGGCGTGATGACCCGGGGCTCGGACCTGGAAAAACAGACCGCGATAATACGGGACATCTCGGCGCTGGTTTACGCGGAAGTGGACGCCGGCGTGAAGGCCGGGCGCTGAGCCGCGCGGCCCGGCCGCCGGCGGGAAAATGAAAAGGAAAAGGCCCCGGCAAAGGGGCCTTCTCTTTTGCGCGGCGCGCGGGCTCAGTCTTCCGTCAGCTCCGTCACCGGGCCGAAGTCGGACAGCGGCTTATCGAATTTTTTCGAGTCGCCGATCACGAAGAGCATCGCGTCCCCGGGCTTGAACAGCTTTTTGGCGGTTTCGAGCACGGCGGCCGGGTCGGTCTTCGCTATGTTCTCCACGTAGTTGTCGAGGTAGTCCGGGGCGTAGCCGTAGTATTCATAGGCCGCGCGCTCCGAGATCAGCTCGAACGGCGTGGCGAACTTGAACACGAAGGAGTTGACGATGGAATCCCGGGCGCGGGTAACCTCTTCGGCGGGTGCGGCTTCGGCCTTGAGCAGGTCGAACTGCCTGATCATTTCCGTCAGCGCCTGGGAATAGGTTTCCGGCTTGGTGCCGACATAGCCCACTATATAGCCGTAGTCGGGCTTCTTGGCGAAATAGCTGTATACGCTGTAGGCCAGGCCTTTGCGCGAGCGGATCTCGGACGCCAGCCGCGAGCTGAGGCCGCCGCCCAGCATTTCGTTGGTGACGGTCAGCGGGTACTCGACGGGGTCCAGGCGCTTCACGCCTTTCTGCAGCATCACGATGAAGGCCTGCTGGCTGTCCTTCTCTATGTGGAACACCCTGCGTTTGCCCTCCAGCTGTACGGGGGGAATGACCGGGAATTTAACTTCCCCGCGCTGCCAGGCGCCGAATTTTTTGTTGAGCTTGCCCAGCATTTCCTCGTTGGAGGCGAAGTCGCCCGCCACGGCCAGGATGACGTTGTTGGGCCGGTAATAGTTGGCGTGGTACGCTTTCATGTCCTCGATGGTTATGGCGTTTATCGTGGCGGTCTCGGTGCGCCAGCCGTAGGGGTGGCCGGCGCCGTAGAAGCTGCGCACGGCTTCGCGCATGGCCGCGCGGGCCGGGTCGTCGTTGCGGCGGCTGATCATCTCCAGCGTTTCGTCGCGGTGGATCTTCACCTTCGCGGGTTCGAACGCCGGGCTGGTGAGGACCTGCGCGTAGATGTCCAGCACTTCGTCGAGGTCTTTCTTGAGCGTGGTCAGGTCGGCGCGGGCTTCCTCGTTGCCGATGGAGGATTCCACCTGCGCGCCCAGGAATTCCAGCTTCTTGTCGATCTCGTCGGACTTGTATTTCAGCGTGCCGCCGTCCTTGAGCAGGCCGGCCGTCATTTCGCCCAGGCCTATCTTGTCGGCGGGGTCGTTGAGCTTGCCGGTGCGGATGAAGGCCGTCATGTGGATCACGGGCAGGGTGTTGTCCTTCATCAGGTACACCACCAGGCCGTTGTCCAGCGCCACCCGGTCGCCCTTGGGCGGCTTGAAGTTCACCGCCTCCAGGGGGGGGAGGTTCGGCGCCAGCGCCGCCAGCGGGTTTGCGCTTAGAAGTGTCATCAGTAGGGCTCCTGGTATTATTATTTTTTTCATTTTGCTTTCCCCTCCGCGGCGTCGGCCGGCTCGCGCAGGAACACCGCGGTGCGGTTGTCCCTGTTGAGGTATTTGGCCGCGGCTTTCGAAACGTCTTCCGGCGTGACCTTGCGCAGCTCCGCGCCGGTCTTCCAGTCGTATTTCCAGTCGCCCATGATCTGCTGGTTATGCGCCAGGCTCATGCCCAGGCCGGGATTGGACTCCAGCTGCTTGATCATTTCGGCCTCGTAGTTATTCAGGATCTTGTCCAGCTCCCACTGCGTGGGCGGCTCCGTTTTCAGGCGGTCTATCTCGGCCATCACGGCGGCGTCCAGCTCGTCGAGCGTGTGCGGCGCCTTGGGCGCGGCCGACACCACGAACAGCGACGGGTAGCGGTTGCCGGGGGTGGAGTAATAGGAATTCGCGTAGAGGGCCAGTTCCTTGCCGTCCACCAGGTCCTTGTAGAAGCGCCCGGTCTTGCCGTTGGACAGCACTTCGCTGACCATCATCAGCGCGTAAATGTCGGGGCTGTCGTTGCCGGGGTTGTGGAAGCCGATGCGCAGCGCGGGCTTGGCTTTGAAGAACACGTCTATCTTCTTCTCGGACTTCTGCGCGGGCTCTTTGGTGTAATAGCGCTCCGGCACCGGGGCGGTCTTCCACGAGCCGAAATATTTCTCGGCCAGCTTTATGACCTCGGCGGGCCTCACGTCGCCCACTATGGCCAGCGTGGCGTTGTCGGGCACGTAAAATTTAGCGAAGAACTTCTCGGCGTCGGTGCGGGAAAGGCGCTTGAGGTCGTCCATCCAGCCTATGGTGGGGTTCTGGTAGGGGTGCGCGCTGAAGGCGTTGGAGAACAGCGTTTCCCACATCACGCGGTTGGGGTCCGACTCGTTCATCCGGCGCTCTTCCATCACCACGCTGCGCTCCTTGTAGAATTCGCGCAGCACGGCGTTCTTGAAACGGTCCGACTCTATGACCATCCAGGATTCCAGGCGGTTTGAGGGCAGCGACACGACGTAGCCGGTGTAGTCGGTGGAGGTCATGGCGTTCATGCCGTTCTCGCCCAGCGTATTGTAGATCTTCCAGTATTCGTCCTTGGTGATCAGCTTGTCGGCCTCTTTTTCCAGCTCGTTGAACCGGGCGCGCAGGGCCTCGACTTTCTTCGCGTCCGGGGCGGGCGCGGATTCCGCGGCGATGAGCTCCTGCGCCGCGGCCTCTACGCTGTCCAGCAGCGTTTTTTCCTTGTCGTAGCCGGCGGAGTTTATGGTCTTGGTGCCCTTGAAGGCCATATGCTCGAAGAGGTGCGCCAGGCCGGTCTTGCTCTGCGGGCTGTCCACATTGCCCACCTTGAACATCATCGTGAACGACACCGTGGGGACGAAGGTCTTTTCCAGGATGAGCAGCTTGAGGCCGTTCTTTAAGGTATAGGAAACCACCGGCGGGTAGACGGGGTCCTTTTCCCGGACGGCGCCGGCGGGCAGGACGTCGCTTTTCTCCTGCGCGGACAGCGTCGCGCAGCAAAACAGCAGCATCGGCAGAAGTGCGAGTGATTTCATTATTTCCTCCATAAGCGTCAGCGGGGAAAGCGGACAGGGATATTATACAGGTTTTACTCCGGCGGCATACAACCGCGCCGCGGCTGAAGCGCGCGGGCGCTCACTTCTCCGCCATCGCCGCCACCACGGCCGTCTTGTTGTAGAATTCCAGGAATTCGGCGCCGCAGTTGGCTATTTCCCCGATGGTGCAGGCCCCGGCGGAAGGCAGGCCGCCCGGCGTCATCCGGGCCAGTTCCTCCGGAAAGAGCTTTTCCAGCAGGAGCATGCGGGAGAAGCAGTCCATCAGCAGGAAAGAACCGGGCCGGCCGCCCGGCAGGGCCGCTACGGCGATCCGGGCCGCGTCCGCTGCGGCGTTTATCAGCTTGTTCTCGTCCCCCCGCATTATCGAAACATAGGAATCCTGCGGTATTTCTCCGGCGCAGACCAGCGCGCCGTCCGGTTTTACCTGCAGCGGGTCGCGCACTATCATTTCGCTGTCGAGGCGGGCGATACCGAAGGGGAAGCGCCTCGAGATCCTGAAAAAATCGCTGTGGCCGAAAGGGAGCCCGGTGCTGCGCGCCACCGCGCCGGAGTAAACTTCGAAGGCCGGCTTGAAATTTATTTCCTTCAGGATATTGCCTTCGGTTCCGGTGGCCTGCATGGGCTCGCTCATGGGCTGCCAGCCGTGGGCCACGCCCATCCCGCTGGCGGTTTCCGTCAGCGCCAATACCGCGCCGTCGCCGAGCATGCCGGCATTGGAGAACAGGCAGGGCCCGCCCCCCTGCGTCATGGAGCCCGCCCCGCCGCCGATGTAGTTGATCTCCAGGCCGAAGATGTCGAACAGGCTGTTTATGAAAGGCCTTATGCGCGGCGAGAACCCGTCTATGAAGACCAGCATCGTGCGGGCCCCGCCCGCCTGCCCGTCGAGCTTTTCGAGCGGCTCTTCCAGGTCGGTGGCGGCGGAACTTAGATCCGGGATCGCGGCGGCGGTCACCCGGCCCCGGAAGCCCAGCACCACGCTGCCTTTGCTGTGCGCCCGGCCGCCGTGAATTACAGCCGGAAAAACGCCGCCGGCCAGCGGCGCGCCCACGGACTTCAGCAGCGGGTCCAGCGTGCCCGGCTCGAATTTATTGTCCGCGCCGGCCAGGATCACAAGGCCGCCGGCGCCGTCTTGCAGCGCCTTGTCTATAATTCCTTTCAGGCCTTCAGGCGTGCCCGTGCCGTCGAAATAGATGTTCATCGCGTCCCCTCCCGGAAAATATCGCCGCTGTCAGCGGCCCGGCTCCGTCACGTCCCCGTTCCGTCAGCCGGCCAGCCCGGCCGGCGTCTCCTGGAAAACATACCGGCGCACCTTGGCCAGCAGTTTCTCCCTTCTGACCGGTTTTACCAGGTAGTCCGTAAACCCGGCGTCGAGACATTCCTGTATTTTCTCCGGATCGTTGTGCGCGCTGAACGCCACCACCGGTACCCCGGGGCTGGCGCCGCCGGCGCGGATCTTTTTTATGGCGGCCAGCCCGTCCATTACGGGCATTTCCATGTCCATCAGCACCAGCGAAAAATCGTTCTTGGACAGCAGGCCCAGCGCCTCCAGCCCGTTGGCCGCGTGCCGCAGCCGGATGCCGGTTTCGCCCTTGAGGAAATTATCCGCCAGTTCCAGGTTGTCGGGATCGTCGTCGACCACCAGCACCTTGTGCCGGGGGTCCACCCATTTCTCCAGCGCTTCATACAGCGCCCGTTTCTTGAGCGGCTTCGTGATGTGGGCGTTCATGCCTACGGCCAGGGATTTCGCGATGTCGCTTTCAAGGCCGTGCGCCGTCAGCGCGATGATCGGCGTTTTTTTGTATTCCGCCATTTTCCGCAGCTGGAAAGCGGCTTCATGCCCGTCCATTTCCGGCATCTGTATGTCCATTAAAACCAGGTCGTAATTGAAGGCCGCGCATTTTTCCAGCGCCAGGCGGCCGTTGACGGCCAGGTCGGGCCGGTAGCCCGCCCTTTCCAGCAGCAGGCGGGCCAGGTCCTGGTTGACCGGGTTGTCTTCCACCACCAGGATGCGCAGGTGGGAAAAGTCGCGGCACGCGGCGGGCGCGGCCCCGGCCGGGGCGGCCGCCGGCGCGGGCCTGAATATCTTCAGGACGGCGTTGAATAAGCCCGACCGGGTTATAGGTTTGGAGATGAACCCGGAAACCGAGTCTTTCAGCGCCTCCGGGACCTCTTCGGCCAGGGAAGACATCAGCAGTATCCTGGCGCCGCCGCCAACTTCCGCGCGGCGCGCCGCGGCGATGAACCGGCCGCCGTCCATCGCCGGCATACGGTGGTCTATCACCAGCAGGTCGAATTTTTCGCCGCCGCGGAGCAGGGCCAGCGCCGCGGCCGGGTCGGAGTAGGACGCGGTGGAGAAGCCCCAGGGCGCCATATTCTGCGCCAGGACCTCGAGGTTGTCGGGATTGTCGTCCACCAGCAGAGCCCGCATGCCGGAAAAAGACACGCGGTCCTCTTCCCTGGCCGGCGCGGCGGCCTGCAGGCAGGGCAGCCTGAAGCTGAAAAATGAGCCGCGGCCTTCCGCGCTGTGCAGCGTCATGCGGCCGCCCATCAGCTCGGTCAGCTTCTTCGAGATGGTGAGGCCGAGGCCGGTGCCGCCGTATTTGCGGGTGCTGGAATCGTCCACCTGGGAGAATTTCCTGAAAAGTTTTTTCTGGTTGTCCGGAGAAATGCCTATGCCGGTGTCCGCCACGGAGAAGACCAGCCATTCCCCGCCGGGCTCGCGGTGCAGCCCGGCGCTGATGCTGATCTGCCCCCGGAGCGTGAACTTGAAAGCGTTGCCCGCCAGGTTTATCAGGATCTGGCGCAGCCGGTTGCCGTCGCCCAGCACCAGGCCGGGGAGATCGGGAGCTATTTTCAGCACCAGCTCCAGGCCTTTGGCGGCGGCGCGCTGCGCGAACATTTCGGCCACGCTTTCGGTTATCTCCCGGGGGGCGTAGGGCTTGTTCTCTATTTTCAGCTGTCCGGCCTCTATTTTCGAGATATCCAGGATGTCGTTGATGATGTAAAGCAGGGCGTCGGCCGAGTGCTGTATGGTCTTCAGATGTCTTTTCTGGTTCTCTTCCAGGGGCGCGTCGAGGAGGATGTCCGACAGCCCGATGATGGAATTCATCGGGGTACGGATCTCGTGGCTCATATTGGCCAGGAAGTCGCTTTTGGCGCGGTTGGCGGCTTCGGCGGCCTCCTTCGCCTTTTTAAGTTCCTCCGTGCGCTCCCGGACCGTGGCCTCCAGCCTGTCGGTATAGAGGCTGGCCTGGCAGGCCGCGGCCAGCTTTTGGTTGAGGCGGCTGATGCCGTGCAGCGTAGCGGTGTCGAAAGGCTTGCCGTTCTTGAGCAGCAGCAGCAGGCCGAAGTCCGGCAGTTCCATTATGTAGTAGTTCGTGTCGCCGGAGCGGCCGGCCGCCGGCAGCGCGGCCAGGAAAGGCCTGGGGCCGCTCTTTGCCAGCCCGCTGTGGATCAGGTCCGACACTTCCCTGTAGGCGGCGTTATTGGCCAGGTTGCGCGGCGCGGTGATGACCAGCGCCGGCCGGCCCGTTTCCCCGGCGGGGTCCGTACGCATGATCATGCCGGCCAGGCAGCCCAGCTTGTGCAGGTAGGCGGACAGCGCCTTCCTGGCGGTGGTCTGCAGGTCCGCCTCGGCGCCCAGCTCCATGGCTATCTCGTAGAAGATCTGTATCTGCAGCAGGCCGTTCATTTTTTCCCCTAAGACCGATAATACACAATTTAGCCCCGCGGTCAAACCCCCCGCGCGGCCGCAGGCCCCGGTGCGGAAAAAAGCGGCGTTGCGGGCCGGGTCCGCCGGTTTATTTTCCGCGGTTTTTTTGAACATAAAAACGAAACGAATTTTTTTTGATTTTATGTCAAGAAAATTTTTCACCAATGAAAAACGGCCTGAAATTTGCGCTCAAAACTGGATATGGTGTAAAATAGTCCTACTACTACTAATGGTGGCGGGGTCGGTAACAGGCACAACTTATGGTAGTCAGGCGGTTGCCCGGGCTAGTATAGCAAAGGCGCGCTCCCGGGGGCCCTTCGGCCCCCGCAACGGCAGGGAGAATAGATGAAATGTCCTTTTTGCGGCGCGGAAGACACCAAGGTCACCGACAGCCGCGACTCGTCCGAAGCTTTTGAAATAAGGCGCAGGCGGGAATGCGAGAAGTGCGAGAAGCGGTTCACCACTTACGAGCGCATTGAGTCCCACCCGCTGGTCGTCATCAAGAAAGACGGCCGGCGCGAGAGCTTTTCGCGGGAAAAGCTGCTGGGGGGCATAGTCAAATCCTGCCAGAAGCGGGACGTCAGCATGGAGAAAATAGAGGAGGCCGGCAGGGAGATAGAGGGCAGCTTGAGCAGCGAGGACAAGAGCGAGATCCCCAGCAGTCTGATAGGGGCGCTGGTGGCCAAGAAGCTCAAGAAGCTCGACAAGGTCGCGTATATAAGGTTCGCATCCATCTACAAAGATTTCGAGGATGTCACCGATTTTGAAAAAGAAATCAAATCGATAAAACAATAGGGGAACAAGTAAAATGAATGAATTTTTTCCGAAAGTGATCAAGAAGCGCGACGGCAAAGTGGCGCCTTTCAATATTGAAAGGATAAAAGCGGCCATCTATAAGGCGGCCTATACCCTGGGCGGCCGGGACGAGGAGAAATCCGTGGAAGTGGCCAATGAAGTGGCCCGCCGCCTGAACAACAATTTCACCCTGAACAACAAGATCCCCACCGTGGACGACAGCAACGCCATGTGCGTGGAAGTGCTGCGCGAGAAAGGCTTCGACCGCACCGCCGACAAATTCGAATCTTATTCCCTGGACCGCCAGCGCGTGCGCCGCAGCGGCCTGAGCGTTAAGAGGAAGAGCGGCAAGGCCGACATCACCGACCAGATGCTGCTGGTGCAGAGCATCACCAACGAGACCATAGAGGCTTTCGACCGGGCGAAGCTTGCCCAGGCGCTGGAGAAGGAATACCTGCTCACCCCCGAGCTGAGCGCCATGATAGCCAAGGAAACCGAGAACGACGCCTACGAGCTGTCCGAGAAATACGGCACCAAGAATTTCGACACGCAGTTCCTGCGCCGCCTGGCGGAATCGCATTTGTCGATGATGGGCATCCCGCTGAAGAATTCCGCGCTGGCCATGCCGCTGTCCACCATAGAAGGCCTGGTGTTCGGCAGCAGCAAGGAAAACTCCAATATCACCTCCAACAACCCCGAGGCGGTGAACCTGGGCATAGCCGAGTACGTGCTCAAACAGTACAACCTGCGCAAGGTGTTCTCCGAAGAGATCGCCGAGGCGCATAACAACGGCTCCATCCACATCCACGACCTGGGCTATCCCCAGCGCGTGTACTGCTCCAGCCACTCCATCGAGTACATCAAGAAGTACGGCCTGGACAAGATAGTTTCCAACCTGCAGAACAAGTCGAACCCCGCCAAGAGCGCGATGGTCCTCAACGGCCACATCCAGACTTTCCTGGCCTCGATGCAGAGCCGCTACGCCGGGGCGCTGGGTTTCGGCTTCCTTAATATCCTGTACGCGCCCATGCTCAACTGCCCCGAGCTGCTGGTGGAAGGCGAGCTGGAAGGCAAGAGCGTGAGAATAAGGAAGGACGCGCTGGAGGCCATGGCGGAGGCCGGCACGGTGAGCTACACCGACGGCACCGCTACGCCCTACTTCAAGAAGACCGGCGAAGTGCGCGTGCTCAACAAGCAGAGCCGCCGCGAAATGCGCCAGATCGCGCAGAACCTGATCTTCTCCGCCAGCCAGAACGCGTTTTCCCGCGGCGGGCAGACGCTGTTCATCGACTTCAACATGCACACCGGCGTGCCGCAGTACATGCATAACGTGCCGGCCATGGGGCCCGGCGGCAAGTACATGCTGGAAGACGCGCACGGCAACGTGGAGATGGTGGACGAAGCGCCCCGCTTTAAAGGCGTGGAAGGCGACAGCCGCAACGGCGACGTGGTGCATCCCGCCGACGGCCGCCGGTTCATCACCTACGGCGATCCCCGCATGGTGAAGACCGCGCAGGAATTCGCCATCGAGCTGATGAAGGTGTGGGAAGAGGGCGACAAGTACGGCATACAGTTCGCCTTCCCCAAATGCGACCTGCACGTGAGCAAGGAAGCCCTGGAGAACCCCGACGAGCGGGAAGTTTACGAGTACGGCTGCCGGCTGGCCACGAAGAACGGCTCCACCTACTTCATGTTCGACCGCGACGGCGCCGGCGCCACGCTGGCGCAGTGCTGCCGCCTCAAGGAAAAAGTCACCGACCCGTTCCTGCTCAAGCACCCCGAGAACATCCGCTTCACGGGCTTCCAGAACGTCACCATCAACCTGCCGCAGGCGGCCTTCAAGGGCAAAACCCTGAAGGGAACGCTGGCGCAGATAGACAAGGCCATCAACTTCGCCGTGAAGGCGCATCTGCAGAAGAAGGCCTATACGCAGACGCTGCTGGACACCGACGGCAGCCCGCTGCGCTCGCTGGGCATCCCGTCCGACGACGGCACGCCCTACGTGGACCTGAACAAGGCCACCTACATCATGGGCCTGATCGGCCTCAACGAAGTGGTGCAGTACCTCACCGGCAAAGAGCTGCACGAGAGCCGCGACGCCTACGAGACGGGCCTGCAGGTGATCGACCACATGCACCAGACCATCAACGCGCTGCGCGCCAAGCACGGCCTGAAGATAACGCTGGAGGAGACGCCCGCCGAGAGCGCCACGCAGAAGCTGGCCAAGGGCGACATGGCCCGGTTCCCGGAGTCGAGGAAAGTGATAAAGGGCGACATAAAGAAGGCTCCCTATTACACCAACTCCGTGCACCTCAACCCCGGCGCCAATGTGTCCATCCTGGACCGCATCGAGCTGCAGAGCAAGTTCCACGACATGATAGAGTCCGGCTCCATCATCCACGTGTACTGCGGCGAGAGCCAGATCCCGCCGGAGTCCATCGCCCAGCTGGTGGAGAAGACTTACCGCAACACGCGCGCTTCGCAGATCACCGTGTCGCCGGAGTTCACGCACTGCAACAACTGCCACACCAACTACTTCGGCTTCAAGGACAAATGCGGTAAGTGCGGCAGCGACGACATGACCAAGCGCACCAAGATCGTGGGCTACTTCTCCAACCTGAGCGGCTGGAACGATTCGCAGCTTGAAATAAGCAAGGCGCGCGAAGCCGTGGCGCAGCATTACGCCGATTTCGCCCCGGGCGTGAAATGGCTGCACGAAAAAGACGCTTCCAAGCGCGTGATGGTGTTCGGCAAGGCCGGCTGCGCGATGTGCGAAGAGGCCAAGGCGAGCCTTACCAAGGCGCTCAGGGAAAAGGGCATGGAGATCCCGGTGGAATTCCACGACCTGACCAAGGCCGAGGCCCGCATGGAAGCGGCCCGCTGGAACGTGCCGCTGGACCCCATCCCGACGGTGCTGGTGAAGAACAACGGCACCATGGGCCGCTACGAACTGGAATTCAAGCGCGGCAAGCCCGTGCACCGCAAAGAAGTGGAATACTTCAAGATGGTGGAAAGCGCCTACGTAGCGAAGTAGGCGTCTGCGTCCGTCGCGGGGGCCGGGTTATCAAAACGCGGCGTCGCGCACACCGTGCGCGCGCCTCATCACTCGGCCTCGGCGCTACGCAAGCCTCGGCCTCCGTGAAGGTTTTGCTAACCCGGTCCCCGCGGCGGACGCAAGTTGTAAGGCAATAAATATAAAAATAATGGAGGGGTGGCGAGGGTATGGGTTCGGCGGGCCCTCACGGAAGGAGCCGCTTGCGTAAGCGCGGCGACTGAGTGGGGAGGGGCGGCCACGGTGTGGCCGACCCCGTGCCCGGCGGGCCCATACCCTCGACAGGCCCCCGACTCGGCTTCTTGCGTTTTAAATTAAAAATGAAAATAGGCGCGGCATTGGGGTTCAACCTTATCGACTATCCGGGCAAGATAGCGGCGGTGGCTTTTACGCCGGGGTGCAATTATCTTTGCCCGCATTGCCACGCCGCGCCGCTGCTGGCCAGCGCCAAAGACATCGGCGAGGCCGGTTTCTTCGAGTACCTGGGGACGGTAAGGGAATGGGTGACGGGCGTAGTTATCTGCGGCGGCGAGCCCACGCTGCAGCCGGACCTGATCCCTTTTATAGAGCGCATAAGGGCGCTGAATCTGGCCGTGAAGCTGGACACCAACGGCAGCAGCCCCGAAGTGCTGGCGCGGCTGCTGGCCGGGGGGCTGGTGGACTATGTGGCCATGGACGTAAAAGGCCCGGAGAGCCTCTGGCCCGCCACGGCCGGCGTGCCGGGCCGCGCCGCCGCCATGCGCGAAAGCATGCGCCTGGTCGCCCGCTTCCCGGTTTATGAATTCCGCACCACGGTGGCGCCGGTGGTCAGGGACGGCGGGGAGATCTCCTTCTTTACCGTCGCCGAAATGGCCGCCGCCGCGAAACTGATCATCGAAACCACCGGCGGCCCCGACCACAAATATTATGTCCAGAAATTCGTGCCGCGCAAGAACGGCCTGCTGGACGCGCGGCTGGAAAGTTTTCCGGAAACCCCGTTCAGCCTGCTGCAGGAGATACACGCCGAAGTTTTAAAACACATCCCCAACACCCAGTTGAGAGGCTAGAAAAATGGAAAAAATAGAAGTGCTGGTTCAGAAAATAGCGCCGGATTCCGTGATCCCGAAATACGCCCACGACGGCGACGCCGGGGTGGACCTGTACTCCGCCGGCACCTTTACTTTGGCGCCCGGGCAGCGCCTGCTGGTGCCCACCGGCCTCAAGATGGCCATCCCCTACGGCTACGAAGGGCAGGTGCGTCCCAAATCCGGCCTGGCTTTAAAGCACGGCCTCAGCGTGCTAAATACGCCCGGCACCGTGGACGCCCCGTACCGCGGCGAGGTAGGCGTGATAGTGATCAACCACGACCCCAAAATTTCCTACGAAATTAAAAAGGGCGAGAAGATAGCCCAGATGGTTTTCAACAAAGTTGAATACGTCACTTTCAAGGAAGCGGCCGAACTGCCCGCCACCACCCGCGGCGAAGGCGGTTATGGCAGCACCGGCAAACATTAACCGGGGGAAAACTTCATGACGCCTGAAATTTACCTGGAAACGCTGAAAAAAGCCTGCGGCGGCAACCTGCAGTCCTTTGTGCTGTACGGCTCGACCGCCGCCGGCGACGCCATAGCCGGCAAGTCGGACTGCAACGTGATGCTGCTGCTCAAGGACGCCTCCCTGTCGGAGCTGAGAGTTATCGCCGCTGCCTCGCGGGACTGGCTGAAGAAAGGCAACCCTCCGCCGCTCATCTTTACTCCGGAACAGTTCGGTTCTTCCGCCGATACCTTTCCCATAGAGCTGGCCGACATGAAAGAATTCCACGTGGTGCTGTACGGCGACGACCCGCTGCCGGCCCTGAACATAAACCCGGCCGACCTGCGCCTGGCCGTGGAGCGCGAACTGAAAGGCAAGCTGATACAGCTGCACGGCGCCTACCTGGCGCTGGCCGGCAGCAGCCGGCCGCTGCCGGGGCTGATGACGGGTTCGCTGTCCCAGGTGCTGGTGCTGTGCCGGGCGGCGCTGCGCCTGCGCGCGGCCTCCGTGCCGGGTTCAAAGCTTGCATGCGCCGCGCAATTGCGCGAGCACGTCGAATTCGACGCCGAAGTGTTCGCGGTAGTGCACGCCCTGCGCAGCGGGAAGGCCGCGGACGGCGACGAGGAAGCGCTTTTTGGCCGGTACCTGGGAGCGATAGAGAAACTCAGCGCGGCCATAGACGGGTGGGGGAACTGACGCCATGGGCCTGAAGCGCCTGCTGCTGCCGGCGGTTTTCGCCGCCCTGTTCCCGCTGGCCGGGAGCGCGCTCTTCGCGCCGCCGCCGGCCGCGGCCTACAATTCTTTCGGCGTGGATGAGAGCGAGGAAGCCCCCGGGTCCGCGCTGCAGGATCTCCTCAAGACCCGCGGCGAACTGGTGCTGAAGATCGTCGTCGTGGGGATGGGACTGGTGTTCGTGCTCATACTGGGCCCGGGAAATGTGCTGGACGCCTGGCAACGCAACCGGCGCAGCCGCTACGGCGGCTTCGGCTCCAACGGCGGCTTCGGCGGCAGGCTGTTCTGAACGCCGCGCCCGGAGGAGGGCGCGCAAAACCGGGGCGGGAATACTATCAACTTTTAAATATTTGGGGCCGCGCCTGATACGGACGGGCGGCATAATTGCCGGGACGGAACATGCTTACAGGGCGTCTTAAATTCAGTTCGGCGCGGTTCTGCCTGGCGGCTTGCGCCGCGGCCCTGCTGCCCGCGCCGTGCGCGGCGGCCGGGCTGCCGGAAACCCCGCCCATAGAGATCCCCGGCGCCACCATACAGCAGACGCTGGCTTTCGTTTACAAGGCAGCGCATACCGCCAATGTCGCCGCCCTCAAAGCGCCCCGGCGCGGCGCCAGGCCCGCCGTGGCCGCGCTGCCGGCGCTGGCCTCGGTGCGCTGGCTGCCGGAATCACCCGACACCGTTCACTATTTCCTCTACTTAAAAGACCTCGAAGCCAAATTTTACAAAGGCAAAAAATACCGGCCGGGCAGCGTCTACCAGCTGCTGGAGCTGACCGCCGCGCCGGCTTTCGCGCGCAAGCTGTCGCCCTACAAGCTGGTAAAAATGAAGAGCGCCGGCAGCAAGGACGGCCTGCTGTTCGGCAAAGACCTGGCTGAGATCCGCGCGCCTTTCAAGGACATCAGCGAAGTGATCGGCGAGCTGCAGCTGCGGCTGCACGTCGACCTGGCGCTGGCGGCCAGGCGGCAGCTGTGCAGCAGCGGGTCGCCGGGTTTCATGCTGGCGCCGCGCTTCGAGCTTTCCAACCGGGCCGGGTTCGCGCCGGGCTATAGCGGCACGCTGGAGCTGGCCGCCAGGGCGAAAAAACCGTACGGCGAAAAATACGGCAAAGCCGGCTGCCGGGAATACTCCGGCCTGGACGTGTTCGCCGACCAGTATTCCGGCAGCTACCTGGTTTCCGATTATAACGACGGCTTCGTGTACGCGGAATACGCCGCCGGCGAACTGCCGCCGGTAAAAGCGGGCAAAGATAAAAAAGAAGAAGCCCGCAGCCGCCTGCGGCGGGCTTTCTCCCTGATGGATTCCCTGTTCGGCGCGGCCCTGGAGCCCGGCGTCAGGCTCCGCAGGACCATAGCCGAAGGCGCCGCGGGCCTGCCGCCGGAATTGCCGCCTACGCCGCAGGAAGAGAAAGTGTCCCGCGTGCTCGACACCGCCTTAGCCCGGGAGAGGGCCGCCGAAATAGAGGCGGCCGTTAAGCTGAGTTCCTCCTCGCCTATGGCGCACGCGGCGCTGGGGCTGCTGCTGTCCCATGACTGCGAGCTGAAAAAACCGGCCAGGCCCGGCAATTGCGAAAAAGGCATAAAGGAACTGGTCAAAGCCCTGGAGCTGGAGCCGGGCCTCGCTTTCCCCTCTTATGTGCTGGCGCGCAGGGCCGGGGCTCCCGCCTTTCCGGCTAAGCTCCGCGCCCTGCTGCCTGCCGATGTTCCCGCCTTGTGCGAAAGCGCCCGGGGCAATGCGCCCGACTGGGACTGGGCGCTGCGCGGCACCTGCGCGCTGGCCGCGCTGCGGCGCGGCGACGCCGCCAAGGCGCGCGAGCATCTGGACAAGGCCCGGGATATAACCGTGCTGCGCCCCGGCGACCTGCTGGGGGGCTACCTCGCCCGGGAATAGCCGGGAGAAAAGGGCCGCCGCCCCTTTTAATTCAGGACCGCGGCGGCTCCGGGTCAGGGCTTTCTTAGGAAATATTTTACCGAACCGCGGAACACGGAATTTTTTGCCGTGCCGGTCGTTATCGTGCAGCCGCCGGCTTGCTCCACTACCGCCAGGCCGCGCTTTTCAGGTGTGCTGGAAAGCGCGATGATAGCGTATTCTCCTTTGGCGGCATGGGGGGCCAGGGAGGAGGTGGTTACCTTGAGGGCTACTACCCTGGAAGCGCTCTGGTAGGACAGGGGGAGAAGTTCGTCCGGGGCGGTATCGGCGTTGAAAGTGAATATGCGCGAGTCTATAACGCCAACTACCGGTATGCAGCGGGAGTTGTGCGTATTATCGCCCTCATGGGCGCGCGGGGCTCCCGCTCCCGAAAGGCAGCAGGCGTTGAAACTTTCCAGGGAAATATTAAGTTCCGCGGCGATTTTGGGGCGCAGCGTTTCGTCCGGGGTAAAACTGCCGTTGACCCAATGAGAAACGGTCGCCTCTTTCACGCCTATCCTGGCCGCGAATTTGCGCTGCGCGCCTCTGAGGATACCGTTATTCCATATGGTCAGCAATTTTCTGAAATCGGCGTTCATTGAAGTCCTTTAACGAGAGCGGTGCCATATTTTCAGGGCAAAACGACCCTTGACAACTTAAACATAGTTGTTTAAGCTATTTCGGAAAGAAACGCTGCCGGGAATGCAAGAACACGAAGCGACGACCTGCGGCAAATCTGTTTAGTGTGAGGGGTGCGTTCCTTCCTTGGTACGTGGGTTCGTGCCTCTCACCAATTTGTCACACTTAATTATATTTTAAAAGCGGGACACGCGCAATGTAAGTCCGGTTACATTTGTTTCAAGGCCAGTAGCCTGCAGCGTGGTTAGGTGCAGCCGCCGGAGCCGTATGCCGGTCATAAAGTGAAATTCGCCGGGCCGCCGCCCTAACCTAACCCCCACACAAGGCGGCCCGGCGCCTTTTTGGCCGGCGGGGACCGGTTGACGCAGGCGGCTGGGCCCTTGGTCCCTTGTCGGCGGCGGCGGCGCGGGCTACACTGTTCTTATGGACGGGAGGGCTGGCGGGTGACCAGGAAAAAATTGCTTTTTGCCGGTTTGGCGGTACTGCAGGCGTCCCTGGCTTACAGCCAGGCGCTGTGGACGCCGGAAACAGGATCTTCCCCTGAAAACAAGCTCTCCGTTCCCGCGCCCGCCATCGCCGGCGCGCGGCAGGGAGGCGCGGGCTGGGACCAGATCTCGCCTTATCTGGCGGGCAGGGACCTCTGGCTGAATATCGCCGCCAATTCCGAACAGCGCCAGCCGGTATACCTCGGCCGCCGTCCCCGCAGCCTGGAGCTGGGCGGCGCTGCGCAGGCGGCCGGCCTCCCAGTTGCGCTGAAAGCCGCCGGGGAAAAACAGGCCGCGGCCATACGCGCCGCGCTGAGGGCTAAAAAATTTATCAAGTCCGGCGAAGCCGTGCAGCTGGAAGGCTGGCCGGTCCGCAACGACGACGGCATGTTGACCTGGGCCTTCGCCTGGTGGCGGCCGCAGTCCGCCCAGGCCCCGGCCTGGCTGGACATTGAACTCCCGGACAGCGGCGGGCTGGCGCCTTTCCTGCCGCAATTCATAAACCCCGCGTCTAAAAAAGGATATTCAGAACTGTTCGCCGACGTGCTGGACTACAAGGACCTTTACCAGAAGCCGCTGTTCGGCGACGCGGTATGGCTGGACGCCAATGGCGGCGTGGCGGCAGCCTGGCAGGCGCCCGACAACCGCGCCGCTTTCGCCGCCAGGGCCGCGGGCGAAAAACTTACGGCCCTGGTGCTGCCGCAGCCCGCGCGCGCGGACGGCAAGGCCGTCTCCTATAAATTGACCGTGCGCGCCGGCGCGGTGCAGTGGCCGGCGGGGCTAAGCTGGACGGCGCCCGCCGCCGCGGCCGGCCCGGCCGCCGATTCCGGCGTGAAAATAAAAGACTGGCCCGCGGATTTTAAAGAAGCTTACAAGGCCGACGTGATGCTGCTGGCCGGCGAAACGCAGGCCGTCTTCCCGCTGAGCCGGCGCACGGTCTCTTTCACGAAGAAAAATAATATCGAAAAAGACAACCAGCTCGACGCCGTGGTGGCCTACCTGGAAGAGCGCTACGCGCAACTGGGCATAAAGACGCGGCGGCAGGACTTCGGCTGGCGGGGGGCGAAGCAGACCAACCTGATAGCCGTTATCCCCGGCGCCGACCACAGCCGGCCCATACTGATGGCCGACCACATAGACACGGCCTTCTGCCAGGACGTTTTCGACAAGGGCGGCAAAAGGGTTTCCGCCCCGGGCGCGGACGACAATATGTCCGCCGCGGCCACGCTGCTGCGGGCGGCCGAGCTGTTCAAAGACAGGAAGCTGGAACGCGACATCTGGCTGGTGCACCTCACCGGCGAAGAATTCCCGGCGGACGACCTGGGGGCGCGGCATTTCATCGGCAGCCTGCTGGCCTCGAAAACTGACATAGGCGGCCTGGTGCTGATAGACATGATAGGCTGGCGCGAGGGCAAAGACCCGGTATTCCAGATCAGCGCGGGCGAGTCGGCGGAGTCGCTGGGGCTGGCCGGGGTGGCGCTTTCCGCCGCGAAGGATTTCCCGGGGCTGAAGCCCGCGCTGCGCAAGCGGTTCGACCCCAAGAGTTACCTTTACAATACCGACGGCCTGATCTTCTCCGACGCGGGCTTCCCGGTGATACTTTTCAACGAGCATATAAACGCCCTGGAGAACCTGTCCCGCGCCGGCTACCACGACACCACCGACACTTCCGCGCGCATAGACTGGGACTACGCTGCCGGCATAGCCAAAATAGCCATCACCACCGCCGCCCGCCTGGCCGGCCTGCGGTAAAAAATTGCGATCCGCGGGCGCGATCGTTCCATGCAGCCGGCGCTGGCCCGGGCTTATGAATAAAACCAAAACCTACCGGCAAATTTTCACGGACCTGGCCGGAAATATAAATCCCATGATAGTGGTTTTCGGGATGTGCGTGCTGTTCTCTATACTTACCTTCATCGTCCCCGGCGGCGAATTCGAGCGCCGCCAGGTGGAGGTTCTGGGCGTGCAGCGCGAAGTGGTGGTGCCCGGCTCCTTCCGCGCGGTGCCCTCCGTGCCGCAGGGGCCGGCGCAAACCTGGACGCTGTTCATGCGCGGCGCGCTGGACGGGGCGGAGCGTTCCTTCCTCATCATGCTGGCCGCCGGGGCCATCACCGCCATTATTTCCACCAATGCCATCGCCGCGGGCCTGAGCCTGCTTATCTCCGGCAGCCGGGGGCTGGGCCTTTTCTTCATCCCCGTCATGGTCTTCGCCTTCGGGCTGTGCGGCGCCACCATCGGCATGTACGAGGAGACGGTCCCGTTCATCCTGGTGCTGACCCCGCTGATGCTGTCGCTGGGCTTCGATTCGATGGTGTCGGTGTTCATCCTGTACTGGAGCGTTCCCATCGGCTTCGCCGCGGGCATCACCAATCCCTACAATGTACTTATCGGGCAGGCGCTGTCCGGGCTGCCGGCCTATTCCGGGTCCTGGTTCCGGGTGGTCTCCTTCGTGGTGTTCATGACGGCCGTGAGCATTGTCATCATGTGCTACGCCCACTCGGTGCGCAAAGACCCGCGCAAGTCGCTGTCCTATGAAGAGGACCAGCGCAAGCGGCAGGAACAGGAAAAACTGGAAAAGACCGCCGCGGGCCATAAGCTGACCCGGCGTCGGGCGGCGGCCCTGGCGCTGCTGGCGGCGGGCTTCGGCCTGCTCCTGTTCGGCATGATAAAGCGCGGCTGGGGCTTTACGGAGATAGCGTCGGTGTATTTCTGGATGGGGATAGTCATCCCCGTGGCCGGCGGGCTTTCGGTAACGGAGATGATAGAGAAGAACATCGAGGGCATGCGCAGCGTAATGGTGGCCGTGGTAATGATGAGCGCCGCCTGCGCCATGGGTTTCATACTCCGGGACGGCAAGATCCTGGACACGATACTGAATTTTTTCGCGGGTTACCTTTCGGGCGCGCCCAAAGTAGTGATCGCCTATATCATGTTCGGCATCAGCGCGCTGTCGGCGGCGGTGATCTCCAGCGCCACCGGCACGGCGGTGGTGGTGATGCCCATCCTGGCGCCGCTGGCCGAAGTGCTGGGCTTCTCAAAGCAGATAGTTGTGCTGGCTTTCCAGTACGCCACCGGGGCTTTCAACTTCTGGATGCCGTGGGACGGCATCGCCTTTACGGTGTGCGCCATGGCCGGCGTAGGCTTCTTTAAATATATCCGGCATACGGTGAAATTCGCCCTGTTCGTATATTTCCCGCTGGCGCTGGTGATGTTGGCCCTTGCCGTGGCGGTGAATTACCGCTGACCGCGCGGGCGGCGCAGCGCCGCCGCAAAAGCAGGCGCCCGCAATGAGCGGGCGCTTTTTTTGCCGCTGTGCCGGCGGTTACAGCGTGGGGGTTAAAGCGGCGGGATATTTTTTCAGGGGCGTTTTGCCGCTGATGAAGATGGCCAACTGCTTATTGTTCCAGACGCCCGTCTCAAGCTCCTCGTAATCGTGCCAGCGCTCGAACAGTTCCGGCAGCGGGATATAGGTATACCCCGAGCCCACCGACGGGTCCATGAAGTAAGCGTATTTGGCGTCCAGGGCCGTCAGCACCAGGTAATGCCCGTCCTCGCGTCTTTTCGCCCAAGGCAGTTCACCGGGTTTATCGGGCCAGGCCTGTATGTCCACAATTACAGTCTCGCCGCGCGCCAGCGCCGCCGCCAGGTCCGCCGCCGTAACATTTTCCCTGTAGGATGCCGACAGCCCGAATTTCTGCGCGCCCCTGATAATTCCCTGCGGCGTAGTTCCCGCGGCGGGCGTGGTGCCGGTTAGCTGCGCGAGCCCGCTCTCATTGCCGTCGTAAACCTGCCAGTAGAACAGCACCGCCAGCAGGGCGGCCGAGCCGCAGGAATAGCTGCTGGACTGGCGCACTATAGGGACCGGCAGGGCATTGCGCGGCAGGGCGGGCGCTGAGCCGCCGGCGCAGGCCGCCAGGGAGAACAGGAGTACCGCGCCCAGCGGGCGGAGGCTTTGCCAGCGCCCCGCCGAATTCCCGCCCAGGACGGTATTGTTCGCCATACTTTTGGGTATTTCCCGGTCAGTCTTTTCCGGCCAGCACTGCGGCCAGCCGGTCTTGCGGCAGGGCGTAAACGGTATTGCCGTCGCGGCCCACTACCGTGTGCGCGGCCAGCATGCAGTTTATCACCGCTTCTTCGGCCGCGTCCGCCGCGGCCTCGAAGAGCGGGTCTATGTGGAAGTCCGACAGGGCCGTGAGCTTATAGGTGGGCTTTTTCGGATAATGCGGTATGCGGTTGGCCGTGGAGAAAGCCACGCACACGTCGCCGCTGCCGTGGGCCGCCACCGCGCCGGTGCGGCACACGCCCAGCATGGCGCGGCGGGCCAGGCGGCACAGCTGGCGCGCGTCCAGCGGCGCGTCGGTGGCCACCGCCACCGTTATGGAGCCGTCCTTACGCTCTTTGGGCCGCAGGTCCGTTATGCGCGCGCCCACGGGGGAACCGTTGATGCGCAGCAAATGCCGCTTGCCGTGGTTGGCGTTGACCAGCACGCCCAGCGTATAGCCGGCGGGCAGTACGCGCGAAGCGGTGCCTATGCCGCCCTTGAACTCGTAAGTGGTCATGCCGGTGCCGGCGCCTACGTCGCCTTCGGCCACCGGCCCGGAGCTGGCGGCTTTGAGCGCGGCGCGCACATGGGCGGGTTTAACGTGCTGGCCGCGTATATCGTTGAGCGTGCTGTCGTCGCATTCCATCACCACGGGCGTCAGCGTATCGTCGCTGACGCCTATCTTCGGGTGCGTTTCCAGCATCAGGTCCACCAGCGCTTTCTGCACCGCGCCCACGCTTAAAGTGTTGGTAAAGGCTATGGGGGTTTCCAGCACGCCGGACTCGGCCAGCCACATCAGGCCCATGGCTTCGCCGTTGCCGTTGAGCACAAAACAGCCGGCGGCCAGCTTTTCTTTCCAGAGGTCGCCGGCGGCCGGGATTATTACCGTTACGCCCGTGCGCACCGGGCCCTTGCCGCAGCGCAATTTCCCGTGGCCGGACCTTAGCGTGACCTGGCCTACGCGTACGCCTTTAACGTCGGTAATGGCGTTGTGGCGGCCGGAAGGATAACGGCCGATGTTGATGCCTAATGCGCGTGAACGCAGCTTGTTTATAGTTGTTTTCCCCATGAGCGAAAGTTTAGCATTTTGGCGGGCTTTTCGAAGCCGGCCGGGCAGCGCAGCGGGCAATAGGCCCAAAGACGGGATTTTGTGGGCCTATCGGCCCCTGTGCAGCTGCGGCCGGGCAGCTAAACTATATATACAAATGAATTTATCTAAACGCATTCTCAGCGCCGGTTCAACTTTGCTTGTGGCAGCGCTGTTCGTAAATGTTTCAGCCGCCGGCTTCGCCGACAATTTCTCCGGCGGGCTTTCCATTGCCGATACCGTACAAACCCTCAAGGCGCAGAGCGCCGGCCTGGCGCGCCCCGTGGCCGTTGCCGCAAACGCCGGCGCGCGCACCTACGAATTCCAGGCGCTGTATAAAAGCCTGGGCTATCCCGACCCCGGCTTTTTCGGCGCCAGCGAGCAGGCCCTGCAGGACCTGGATTCGTACACCAGCAAATACGACGCTTTTTACGAGGAGATCAACGGCTACCTGCGCTTTTACCCCGCGCCCTATGACTGGAGCGGCACCGGCCCCGAAGACGCCAAGCTTATGGTGGCCAACATCGACGGCATTATAAACAAGGCGCCGGCGCTGCCCGCCGACCTGGTGCTCTTCCGCGGCCTGGACCTAAAATTCCGCAAGAGCAAACCTTACGCCATCAACGAAGAGTTCGTGGATAAAGGCTATGTCTCCACTTCCACCTCCTACAAAGTTGCCCGCTATTTCGCCATAGAGATGAACGACAATGCTACTACGAAATCCCGCAAGGCGGTCTTTACGCTGTACAGCGCCCGCCCCGGCCAGAAAGGGCTGCTCATCGACCAGAACGAGGACGAGGTGATCTTAAGGCACGGCATGAAGTACCGGGTGATGGCGAAAAAAGACAATGTGAAAAAATACGACCTGTACCTGGTGCAGGTGTGCGGCGACGTCTGTGAAACCACTTTAAAGACCGACGTAGGCAGTTTCTGGGCGAACCTTAACATTACCGATTAAATTACGGCGCAAAAAAACTCCCGGCCGCTGAAGAGCTGCCAGGGAGCGTTTTTTTCTGTTGCGGCGCGGCGACAATACAAGGGATAATATCCTGTATGAAAATAAAAATAGTTTTAAGCCTGCTGTTTTCCATGCTGCCCGCCGCGCAGGCGGCCGCGGTGAATAAGGCGGCGCCTGCCGCGGCGCCCGTAGCCGAAGAAGTTACCTGGGCCATGGGCGTTACCACCGCCGCGGCTACCATTACCCGGCCGGGTTTTCCCGGGCGGCACCCGGCCGTATTGTTCGTGGCCGGCAGCGGGCCCACCGACAGGAACTGGACTTCGCCGCTGCTGCCCGGCGCCAATGGCAGCGCCGCGCCGCTGGCCTTAAAGCTGGCTGAAGCCGGGTTCGTGGTGCTGCGCTATGACAAGCGTTTCACCGGCCCTTACGCCGCGCAGAATATGCAGTTCCTGAACGGGAAGTTGAGCTTTCAAAGCCACATGGATGAAATTGCCGGCGCCGTGGCCCGGCTGCGCGGCCTGCCGGACGTGGACGCCGGGCGGATATTTGCGCTGACCAACAGCGAAGGCGCCATCCACGCGCTGAATTACCAGCTGCAGCGTGAGCCGGCCTTCGCCGGTTTTGTGCTTACCGGCGCGCCCGGCCGCAGTATGGGCGACGTGATGCGCGGGCAGATAGCGGCCCAGGTGGCGGCGCTGCCCGGTCCGGACGCGATAATGGCGGGCTATGATAAACTGGTAGCGAACTTCCTGGCCGGCCAGCCTTTCACCGCCGACCCGGCCCTGCCCCGGGAAATAAATAGCCTTATAGGGAATTTAAGCCAGCCAGCCAATTTGCCTTTTATCCGCGAATTATTAACCGCCGATGCGTCCGCGCTGCTGGCGCGCAGCAATGCGCCCGTGCTGGTGCTGATAGGCAAGAAAGACGTGCAGATAGACTGGCAGCTGGACGGCGCGCCGCTGGAAAAAGCGGCGGCGGGCCGGCGCAACGCCGCTTTCGCCTATCCCGAAAATACCAACCATCTTTTGAAGTTCGAGCCAAAGCCCAGGAGCGAATTGACGGGCGCGGACGGCCTGTATTACAACGCCCCGGGAAAAGTGCTCGACGAGGATGCGGTGCGGCTGATCCTGGATTGGCTTAAAGCCGCCGCGGTGCCGGTGAAAAAATAAATACAGAGCGAAAGGCCTCAGGCGGCGGCCGCGCACTGGCCGGCCAGGTAGCCGGTGGAGAAAGCTTCCTGCAAATTGTAGCCGCCGGTAATGCCGTCGAGGTCCAGCACTTCGCCGCAGAAATACAAACCCGGCACCAGGCGCGAAGCCAGCGTTTGCGGGTCCACTTCCTTTAAACTTACGCCGCCGCGCGTTACGGTGGCTTCGGCCAGCGGGCGCGGCCGGGTGAGGTGAATGCGGAAACCGGTAAGCATGGCCGCTACCTTGCCGCGTTCTTCGGCAGTAATAGAGGCGCATTGCCTGTTGCGGTCAATGCCGCAGCGCCGGCCGAACACCGGGGCCAGGGAATCCGGCAGCGTGGCTTTGAGATAGCTGGCGAAGATCTTGGCGCCGTTGGCGGAGAAATATTTCTGGATGTCGCGGTTCACTGCTTCGCCGGTAAGGCCGGGCGCCAGGTTTAAAGACAATTCCACGGTATTGCCGGGCTCCGCCAGCGCGTCTACCGCTGTGCCGCTCATAATAAGCAGCCGGGGGCCGGAAACGCCGAAATGCGTGAACAGCAGGTCGCCGTCTTGCGCCGCGGCCTTCTTGCCGTTGACCAGGATCTTTATATTGATGTTCTGCAGCGTCAGCCCCTGCAGGTCTTTTATGAAAGGCTCGTCGGATTCCAGCGCGGTAAGGCCGGGCCGCAGCGGGGTAATGGTATGCCCCAGGCGTTTGGCCAGCGCGTAACCGTCGCCCGTGGAGCCGGTTTTAGGATATGAGAAGCCGCCGGTGGCGATGATAACTTTTGCGCCGCGCACCAGACCGCCGCCGGCCAGTTTAACGCCCTCTATGCCGCCGCCCTGCGCCATTACCACGGCCTCCGCGCGCGCGCCGGGCACCACATTAACCCGGTGAAAATCCATGTAGGCCGTCAGCGCCGCCAGCACGCTGGCCGCTTTATCGTCGGCCGGGAATATTTTGCCGTCGGGGTCCGTGCGGGTGGCTACGCCGCGCGTATTGAGGAAGTTCACCAGGTCCCGCCCGGAAAACACGCTCAGCGCCCGGTACAAGAATTTTCCGTTGCCGCCGAAAGCCGCTATAAAGCCTTTAAGGTCCGCGCTGTTGGTGACATTGCACCGGCCACCGCCGGTGAGCATCAGCTTAACCCCCAGATGCATGTTCTTTTCCAGCAGGGTGGTTTTAGCGCCCAGCTCGGCCGCGCGCGCCGCCGCCATAATGCCGGCCGGCCCGCCCCCGATAACGATAATATCGTGTTTTTCCTTGGCGCTCATCCTTAGCATTTTAGCAAACCTGTCCGGCAAGTTCCGGGGCAAAAGTTGCCAGGCAGGTTTGCACACAGCCGGTTACAGCCTGCCGCGGCATACCCTAAAGCGGGTATAGGTTAAATTGCCCTAAAGATATAGAATAGTAATAGGTTAGGCGGGCGAGCGCAACAGTGCAAAACTACAATGCCGACTATTAAAAACCTGATGAACAGGTGATAGTTTATTCCGGCACAAAAAGCCGCTTTCACCAGGATGTCATGGGCAATGATATCCCGAATCCTGCCGGGCACGGCAGGATTCCCCGCAGCAGCGGGTTTTGGGCCAAGCGCTATGCGCGCCAGGCCCAAAAGGGTGTATGCCGCCAGGAACGGGCCCCCGCTATGCGGGGGGGAAGTTCCAGCAGGAACTTACCGGCCATCGGCAACATAATTTTCAACACCTTCAAGTCCGTAACCGGCAGAAGCACCACCCGGGCGGAAATAGCAGCGTGGGCTAGCTCCCGGAATAAATACACCAGCAAGAAGAAATACGCCGAAGACGGCACCTGGGAGCACGAAGAAATAATCTTAAAGCCGCTGCCCCCGGAGTATAAAGACATCGTCATCCGGGATGCGGAAGATGAATAGTTCGTGGTAGTGGCGGAAGTGATGGGGAAGTGCGGAGAACAGGATGTTTCCCAATGAGGAACACATCATTGATTTTTATAATTATTGTAGAATGTCCATTATGCCTCAAAAACTCGTGACCGATTTGAAGGCAGTAGACTTTTTTTGTGGGGCTGGGGGGATGAGCCTTGGCCTACGCAACGCTGGCATCAATGTTTTGGCTGGTGTCGATAACGACACTGATTGCTGTAAAACATATGAGGCGAACATTAGTGGCGCAAAGTTTATAAAGCATGACATAAGCACTCTTTCTGCAAATTCACTAAAGCGCCGCCTTAATCTTCAAATAAACGACCCGACGCTTGTCTTTGCTGGATGTAGCCCTTGTCAATTTTGGAGCAAGATTAGAACTGACAAGACCAAGTCTGCGCAGACTGCGTTTCTCCTTAAACAATTCCAAAAGTTTATTAGATATTTTCGCCCTGGTTTTGTAGTTGTGGAGAACGTGCCGGGACTCCATAACAGAAAAGGCGAAACGATTTTACCGAAGTTCACTCAATTCCTGTCTTCCCATGGATACTCATGGGAAGATGGAATCATTAATGCCAGTCATTATGGCGTGCCACAAAACAGAATCCGGTATCTACTTATTGCAACGCGTCTTCCAGAAAAAGCTTCGTTGCCGCCTGCGAATCCAGACCCATCATTAACTGTTAGCTCCTTTCTCGGTGTGGAAAACGGTTTTCAGCAGATTGAAGCAGGACACAGAGATAAAACCCGGTTTCAACATTCTTCCAGTGCGCTTTCCCAGGAAAATCTTAGACGAATAAAACTAACTCCGAAATCTGGAGGAGATCGATCAGCTTGGAAGGATGACGTGACTCTCCAGATTAATGCCTATCGTGGGAAGGATGGTATTTTTCGGGATGTTTATGGGCGAATGTACTGGGACCGATCATCTCCTACAATTACCACCCGGTTTAACAGTTTCTCGAATGGGCGCTTTGGGCACCCAGAAGAAGACCGGGCTATTTCTATACGGGAAGGGGCAACACTCCAGACATTCCCTAAAGATTACTTCTTTTGTGGCTCAAACCAAACTCATCTTGCAAGACAAATTGGCAACGCAGTTCCGCCCGAATTGGCGCGTCGAATAGGAAACCACTTAATTACAATTGCTACCAATGGCTAAAATACGAACAAGAGCAAGAGCGGTTGATATGCTTGGGCGTCAGCAAATCGCTGGCACACAAAACGCTATTAATGAGCTGTTTAAGAATGCTCATGATGCATACGCAAAGAATGTGCGAATAGATTTTCTCGAAGAAGACGAAACACTCGTAGTGCGCGATGACGGCGTCGGGATGACAAGAGAGGATTTTGAAGAAAAATGGCTCGTTCTTGGAACCGAAAGCAAAGCTGCTGAAAACAGAGATATCCAATTTCGTCCTAAAGGCGTAAAGCCGCGGGCAATTACAGGAGAGAAGGGAATTGGACGGCTTGCGATAGCACTTCTCGGGCGGCAAGTGCTTGTTCTTACTCGTGCTATCCGGAAGGATGGGCTGCATGACCTAGTGATTGGGTTAGTTCACTGGGGATTATTTGAACTTCCTGGACTTAACCTTGATGAAATCGAAATTCCAGTAAAATCATTGCCTGGCGGCAAGTTGCCAGATGCCGATGAAATAGAAACATTAAAAGCCCCCTTATTGAAATGCATAGAAAAACTCGGCAAGGATCATCCTGAGTTGAAATTGTCCCAAATAGCTGACGAGCTGAAAGCTTTTCAACCCGATCCTGCAGACCTCGATAAGTTTTTTGCTGGCCAGGGAGAAGCCTCGCTTGGTTTAACAGGTGACTCAACAGGGACTCATTTTATAATTGCACCTGCCAATCCGGTTCTAGCAATAGAATTGGCTGTAGAGAATCGAAACAATGATTGGAGCTTTCGAAAACAACTTTTGGGGTTCTCCGACCAAGTTTTTGGAGCTAAAATCGATACCCCCATTTCGGCCTCATTCCAGAAGTGGCCGCCTGATGCTATGTCCGGGAGTGAGATGCTTGACGCAGAGACTTTTTTCACAAAGAACGAGCTTGAATCTAAATCCGACCACCTATTGCGGGGAACAGTCGACAGATTTGGCCAATTCAAAGGAAGCATGCGTGTTTACCAGCATGCCTATGACGATGTAATCGTCCCATGGGCGGGAGCTGCAGGTGTGGCAACAGAATGCGGGCCCTTTAATGTGGTTTTTGGGTATCTTATGGGCCGCGAGGCCGAATCTCTTATTATCGGAAATGAATATAGGGAGCTGAGTGATAAATTAGATAAGATTGGCGGAATTTATGTTTACCGTGATGGGATTCGCATCCTGCCGTATGGTGATTTTTCTTTTGACTGGCTGGAGGTTGAAAAACGTCGTTCAAAGGGGGCAGGTTATTATTTTTTCTCCTCCAGGAGAATGTTTGGAGCGGTGCAATTGAGCAGAGAGTCAAATGCAACACTTCAGGAAAAAGCAGGCAGAGAGGGTTTTCAGCAAAATAAATCATATCGTCAATTGCGCGATATTCTCACAAATGTGCTAATTTATTTAGCCGGCGAATTTTTCCGTGGGGGTAAGGGCGAAAAGGGAGATTTGTTTGAGAAAACACAGGCAGAGATGCGGCGGCGCAGTGAAGCTTTGGAACGGCAACAGCGGCGATCTGGGACGAAACGAAAACAATTTGCCACTTCGCTAGAAGTTTTTTTTAAAATGTGTGAAAATAGTGAGCCGGAAAGTGCTGTTGATGAATTAAAGAAATTGACCCGGGTACGAATGGAGGCTGCGTCACGAATTGAAGATCAAGACCGAGCTGCAGCCTCTCTAATTCGATCTGAACGGGAGGCTATCACGACCCTGAATAGTCTTCGTGATCGATTTACTTGCAAGAAGCCCACCGGTGTTGCTTTAACGAAAGCGTTAACCCGCGAGTGGGATGGGTACCGAATAGAAAAAGATCGTCTTGATTCTAAGATATTCGCACCCTGTGAAGAAGAAATAGCGCGAACGCTTGGCGAAGTGGCGAAACAAGCCCGTCTTTATGTCGATCAACGCAAACGACTTGAAGACCGAATCAAAACCCTTTCGGATGAGCGCCAAAAACAACTCCAAAGTGCCGCCAATATGGCGCGTGATACGGCTAGCGACACGCGAAAGACTGTTTTTGATATTACTCAAAAAGCGATGTTGGCGCTTGACCTAAAGGTAAAACAGATTGAGGCAGATCTTAATAGCACTGACCTAGACGCTCTCACACCTGGAAAGATTGAGATTCTTCGAAAGGGTTGGGAGGAACAGCTATCGGAAATAGAAGGGCATCATCGTGATGCGCTTATGCAAGCCAGAGACATGCTTGCCGCTCTTGCTGAAAATCTCCGCGCATCTGATGGACAAGAACCAGCGGAAGTTATGGAAGCGCTCGAGAATCGCATGCTGGCTTTGGAAGAGGAGGCCGACGAAAACTTTGAGATGGTTCAGCTTGGTTTGGCAGTTGCAATCATTAATCACGAATTCGCTGCAGCTATCCGGAATGTTCGCAGAAGTGTTCAGGAACTTGGACACGTATCGCAAAGGAGTACGGTGCTTCGTCCGCTTTATCAGTCTATTCACAACAACTTTGAGCACCTTGATGGGCATCTCAAGCTTTTCACTCCCCTCCAGCGCCGGTTATATCGAAGTGCTCAGGTGATTGTGGGAAAGAGCATTCGGAACTATGTCACGGATCTTTTCGGAAACCGCTTGGCTCGCCACAACATTACTCTCGACTGCACGGATGCGTTTCTTTCGGCGAGAGTCGAGTGTTATCCGTCTACTGTATTCCCGGCGGTAATCAATCTGGTAGATAATGCTATCTTCTGGCTTGGGACCATTAAAGAAGCCCGTCGGATTCGTTTTGATGTTTCCGGGACCAATATTATTATTGCCAATACAGGCCCCGGGATTGAAGACCGGGACCGACAGCGAATATTTGAACGCGGATTTAGCCGTAAACCTGGCGGGCGCGGTCTTGGGCTATTCATTTCTACTCGCGCACTGGAGGCAGAAAAAATGCACCTCAGAATTGATGCCCCACCACCCGGATACAGTGTCGCCTTCCATATTGCTGCGCCGACTTTGAAGATACAGCCATGAGCGCTCTATCTAAGTTTTCAAAAGACGCCACGCGCCGTTACCTGCAAAGCGTTGTGTTTGTTGATGACAATATTTTTAACCAAAAGACAGGCATGCCTGAACTGCCTGTAGATATGCCACCAAAACGAAAGTTGGTATATCGCCGCAGCGGAACGCCTTCCACACCCAGTAATGCTTCGGCAGCCCCAGACGAAATCGACACCGTTGAACCGTTATATCATCCCAAAGATTTAGTTAGCAGTTTTGCCAAAGAAGGAATCACGTGCGCCCTATACGAACCCTCGGAGGGATTTGGCACGAATCCTGAATCGGAAATGTTCAAGCTTTGCGAACGACCCGATATAATTATTCTTGACTGGGACTTCTGGAATGATAAAGGGGCGAAAGCACTTGATTTGATTTCGGCGTTAGTGAAGCAAAGCACCTCAGACTTCCCTCATCACACAAGGCTGATCTCTATTTATACTGCGGATCAATCACTTCTTGCGGTTGCCAATAGTATTGCAGACCGCCTAAAAAAAGATGGCCTTGAGGCAACACCAATAGAAGTGTCATACCGCCTTCAGTCCAAAGCAACACGGTTAGTAATTTTGGGAAAACCTAAAGCCCGGTTTGGAGAGGAGGAAGTAAGATTTACGGTTAAGGAATCCAATCTGGCAGCCACACTTATTGATGAATTTGTGAAAATGAATGCTGGGATCCTGCCTTCCTATGCCCTGCACGGCTTGGCAGCGATTCGGAATAATTCAAAGCGAATTTTAGACCGTTTCCACGGCGATCTAGATGGTGCGTTTCTGCTTCACCGCGAGTTAGTTTCTAAAAGCGAAGAAGCATTTGACCAACTACCAGAATTACTAGCGGAGGAAATGCGCGCAGTTGTTGAGGATGAAAGCCTCAGCGCCGGATACGCGAAGAAACTGGCGGCAGCAGCTCTGAAGCACAGCCACATATTACCGAAAGACAAAGAATGGATCGTCTCGTCTAAACAAGGAATGCGCTCGGATAGAGTGGCGCACAAGATTCGTGAAACGGGTTCGGTTCCGATTGGACATTTGCGTCTTGCAGCATTATTTAGCAGCCGCACACAGTATTCCTCCGCGTTGAGAAGACTTACTTTCGGAACAGTGGTACGTTTTCGTGCCAAGTATTCAAAAGCCAAGAAGACCCCATGGCAGTATGCCGTGTGCTTGGTCCCTGAGTGTGACAGCTTACGGTTACAAAAGACCACTCAGTTACCATTTTGGACAATCGAGCGTGAGGCATACAAGGATGGAGCCAGACGCAACGGGATGGTTCTTGCACTAGGCAAGGACTGTGTTTCACTATCAGCAAGTGGCAAAGCTGGGGACAAGCTTTGGACTGACTCTTTTGCTGTGGATTCGAAAACAAATACCATTGTCGCAGTTCGTAAAGCTGGGGTTTACAAATACTTGGGCGCAAAACGAAATATTGAATGGTATGGGCAATTGAAGCCGCTCCACGCCCATCGCATTGCACATGAAATTACAGATGCTCTGTCGCGGATTGGGGTCAGCGAGGCAGAGTGGCTTCGACTTCTTTGTGACCGGTAGTAGCATACCAAGCGCTATGTGCTAAATGACTAATGATATGGAGAAAGACGTTGAAATAGATGAAAAAGAAGAAATCCGAGTGGAAATTGTAAAGTCCTTTCACGAACAATTTGCGCAGAACCAAAATCACCATCAGGTATTATTCTTGCAGGTTCTGGCTGTAGTATTGACTGTTATAACTGGTTTTGGCTACTTGTACATCCATTTTGGCGTTCAAAAGTCTGACATCAACGTAACAATTGATACCATATATATTTCGCTTACCCTCTCGCTATACCTCTTGTCTCTGGCAATCGCATTGATTATAAATATGGCATTGGGATTTAGACGAGATCAAATGGTTGCGTGTAATATTAGAATGAAGGTAGAAGGCATGGATCTTCCGAACAATAAGGGATACTTCCCAACAAGTTTCAATCCTGTTAAAGAATGCAATTGTTTCAATTGGATGCCTGAGTTTTACTTAATATTTTTTATTGCCTTGGTTTGTATAAAAGCAATATTTCTCGTAAGCGTTATGTTTGGAGCCAATTCTCGTCTTCATTTTGCTTTTCCGCCTGACTTATTCTTAAGCGCCACAGTGGTAATGATAGTTTTTAGTTTTTATATTGATGGTTATGTTATCAAACGATATTGGCGGAAATGGGTAACATATATTACCGAAGCGCCGGAAATTCTAAAAAATCCAATAACCCAGCCCATGTCATTGGTGTATTGGGGAATGGCTTTAAAGCGTAACCCTTCTAATTAATATCGTGATTCCCGAGCGCAATTCGTCAAATGGAGAAGTATGGGGGACGTAGATGACTATTTATTTGCGAGATGGTCGTGCACCTGTCCCCAAGTCATCTTATAGTGGTCGGGTTTGTCTAGACCAGTCTTAGGCTCTTGCTAAGGTTAAATTC
>DAOPZW010000006.1:0-40604 GCA_035353595.1 Elusimicrobiales bacterium
CCCGACGGGGTGTCCGGGATGAACATTATCGTGATAGGCGCCGACCTGACCTACGGCAAGCTGCTGCTGTCGGCCGACCTTTACAAGTTCAGGGCCACGAACAATTCAAATGGCGGCTCCCTGCAGATAGCCAGCGAATGGGATGTGAAAGCCACCTATCCGCTGGGGGAAAGCCTGCGCCTGACCGCGGTTTACGCCTCCTTTACCCCGCTGGGGCTGTACCTCAACCCGGAAAAGACAAAACTCGCCTACGGCGCAGTTTCAGCTAAATTCTAAACCCAACCTGAAACCGGCAGAACCGGGGGGAGGGGGGAGAAACACCCCCGGATACCCCGCTGATATTCACCTTTTCCCCCTTCCCACACATTAAAAAACAGGCAATATTCCCATTTTAACCGGGGTTAACCGCTGCTGTTGCGCTATAAAGCGGCACCCGGCCACAGCTTAACCGGGCTATTGGCCCAGCCAGGCCGTCGGCCCGGGCCCCGGCACGGATCTCGGCACGGACCCCAGCAAGGGCCCGGCCAAGGGCCCGGCTTCCGGCAACCGGTTCACAGCTGCCGAAACCGGGCCGCCCGCGCTCAATTTCAGGCTACATAACACAGCTTGCGAGCCCCCGGACTTATCCCCACGTTATCAACACAGTGTTGACATTAAATGTCTTATGCTTGACATATGTTGACATATAAACGAATATAAGATAACATTATGACATATGACAAACTTCAGACTCAGGATCAAGCACCCTTCAGGAGCAGAATTCGAGGCCGAAGGCCCGGCGGAGCTGATCTTAAGCGAAAAAACAGCCTTCCTAAGCAGCCTTGGGCACCAGGAAACGACGCAAATTCAGCCCGCTGAAGAGAAAAGGCAATGGGCAGACATAGCCGAAAACAACAGCGAAGGCCTAAAACTCAGGACAAAACACCCGGATATGAAGGCGGATACCGCCGCCCTGATAATTTTAGCCTCCGGAAAATACCTAAATAACGCCCAGGAGAGCAGCGCCCTGGCGCTGGCCAAAGCCATAAAAAGATCCGGTTTTACACCGGGCCGCATAGACCGGCTACTGGCAAAAGCCAATAAAGAAGGGCTGGTCAAAGCTTCCGGCACCAAGCGCAGCCGCGCCTACCAGATAACGGACCGCGGAGCCGAAAGAGCCTGGCTGGAGGCCAGAAAACTGGAAAAATAGCCAAGAAGACAGGGCGCCAGGGCGGCAACCGGCAGGCCAGGAAGACGCCAAATAGCAGGGAAATCGCCAAAATTGACACAAAAACCCCAAAGACATATAACAGCCGAGCGCAACAAGCCACAAACAAGCCAAACCAAAGAAAGCCAAAAAACAGCCAACCGCAACCAACCCAAAAGCAGGCAAGACCCAAACAAGCCCGGAACAGCCAGGCCGGCACACCCAAGCAGCCCAAAACGCCCCGAAACAGCCCAAAACGCCAGGAAGAGGCTCCGGCCATCTCCCCTGATGATTGCTTACGATAACATATATTATGTTAACATTAGCATATGCGGCATATTGCGCCCTACCCCGACACTTCAAGTCAGTATTATTCAAATAATGCTTACTATATAAGTATTATTTACAAATAACTAATACCGTTTATAGTTTTTTATTATTAGCAGACTAAATTTAGCAAAGAGCGCGTTCCCCTGAATAATTTTGGAATGCACAAATTCAAAAATCAGCCAACTTTTGAAAATCATGAATTTTGCGAACTGGAAAATCAGGCAAAAAACAGGCTGTTCAAAAACACCATCAAGAGCCTGTTTCCAGGATCAGACGCTAACCCTGAAATCAGCCCGGCCTAAATATCCATAAAACCGGGCCTGGAGCCTCGAAAGCCGGGCAATACCCTTAAAAGCCCGGACCCCCCCTTTAAATCGCAATGGCCGAAAAACACCATGAAGAAGTCGGAAAGTGAAGCCTGCGGCAGCCGGCAAAGAGCCCAAAGCGGCCCGGCCAGGCTTATTACGGGAATACCAGGAAGCCGGATCCGGTGAAGAAAAAAGCATAAAATCAGGCAAAATATGCGCCGGGCTGAAAATACCATGAAGCGAAAAACAGGCAAAAAAACACTAAAAAACAGCCCAAAAAACCATAGTAAGGATTTCACAATGAAATGCGCGATCCGGCAAAACGCTTAAAAATCCGCGTACATCCCGGAACTGCCTCTCTGGGGGTGGGGGAAGACCCGCGATCCTGGGCGGGCAGCCATGGAAGAAACCCGCTCTCCCCCCCCTTTCCTTATAATATAAGGGCCGCAAAAGACGGAAAATCAGCCTGATTTTATGACTTCCGCAAATACGGCAAAGTGCAAAAATCGGGGCTACATGGAAAACCGCCGGCTTGGCACCTAGCATAAAACACCAGGAAAGGGCAAATAATAGCATACGCCGTAAAAAAACAAGCCGGTGAAACCAGGCAAAGGGACGCGGCTTTGCGGACAAAGAGCTGGTAAAAAGCAAAAAAAACGGCAGACAGCGCCAAAGCGTTGGCCCCTAGGGGTAAGGGAACAGTAGGATAAGGGGCAGGTGCCCGCGCAAGCCGGCAAGCGGCGGCAAAAAAAAAGCGCGCCTGGGACAAACAGCGCGCAATTAAAGGGAATTTAAAGTATCAGCGGCGGTAAGTAAGGAGAATAGCGGGGATGAAAAGGAGATAGCCGGCCAGCAAAAGAGCCGGGGAGACAATGGCCCAGCCGTTTTGCCCCCCCGGATCCACCCGTAAAAGCAGGGCATAGCCGCCCAGCAGTAAAGCGAAAGCCGCGGACCAGAGCAGCCGGACCTCCGGAGCTCTCCCCCCCGCCGCGCGGTCCGGCTGGGTGCCGGCCGCGGCTGCAGGGGCTTTGGAAGTTTTAGTTTTTATTACCGCGCCCGGGTTCCCCCGGCGCCGCTTGTCTGACATCAGGATAGTTTTTAAGCTGGCTATTTTTTTTGCTGCGCCGCCTGTATATCGAGCAGGCGCTGGCGGGCGTAATCCAGCATATCTTTGGCCGCCGGGTCCTTCTCGGCCGCATACAGCTCCTCGATACGCGCAAGACTGCCGACATCGCCGAGCGAGACGATGACGCTGAGGGCCTGGCTGCGCAGGCTCAGGTCAGAAGAAGCCATGAACTCCTGCGCCGTAGGCAGCCCGTCGTTGAAGCCCATTTTTGACAGGGCGAGCGCGGATTCGACGCGCATAAGGGCGGCCTCTGCGTCGGCAAGGTGATTTTTCAGCTCCGGCTGCGCGGACTTGTCGCCTATGCCGCCCAGGGCCCGCGCGGCCTCTACCCGCATATACAGGTCCTGGTGGCCCAGCGCGGAAATTACCGCCGACACGGCCTTTGTCGACTGTATCATTCCCAAAGCGGAGATAGCGCTGCGCAGCATGTTCGTATCGGTGCCGGAGAGCATGTCGGCTATGGCGCCGTCGGCGGGAACGTACTTCATGGTCCCCAGGGTCCGCATGGCCGCGTAGCGCACCGCCGGAGACTCGTCGGCCAGGGCCTTCACCAGCGCGGGGCCGGCCTGCGGGTCGCGGATATAGGAGAGAGAAATGGCGGCCTGCTGCCGCACGCCGGCGTCGGCGTCGTCCGTGAGCAGGGCTGAAATTTCCGGAGCGGCGGCGCTCCAGGCGAGCAGCCCGAGGCCCTCTACCGCCGCCTGGCGCACATGGGAGGAACTGTCGGCCAGCGCTTTTACCAGTACGGGAGCGGCCTTGGGATCGCGGCGCTGCGCCAGCAAATTTATGCCCTGGCGGCGCACCATGGGGTCTTCAGACCCGACCTTGGCGGCAGCGGCGTCGAAAGGATCTGCCGCCGGCGCGGTTACGGCCGGCGAGGCCGCGTCCGCCGTTGTTTCAGGCGCGGCCTGCGCGAAAAGACCGGGCGCGGCAAAGGAACCGAGCAGTGAAAGGACCGCAGCAATTTTAAGTGTCTTCATAAACTGAATTTTAGCATAAATAATTATCTCCTATACAGGCGGGCCGCGGCTAAAAAAGCGGGCCCAGGTAGAAATAGAAGATCTTCCCGCCGTCGGAAGTGCGCACGGCGTAATCGAAGCTGAGCACCAGCGGGAAGGCCTGCAGGATAAAGGTGTGCACATTAACGCCGATCCCCGCCGCGGTGCGCACCTGGCCGGCCGCGAAATGCCCCAGTTCCTCCCCCTTGTCCCAGCCGTAGCCGGAATCCGCGAAAAGCCTGGCGTAAACGCTCTTGAAATAGAAATCGGGGAACATGTACCCCATATAATAATCCAGGTCTTTAAAGAGCGGCACGCGCAGTTCCGCGTTATTAAGAAAAGCCCCCGGTTTCTCGGTCTCCGGCGCGGAGGACGCGAAACCGCGCACCCCGCCCAGCCCTCCGAAATTGAACAGGCGCCTGTCGCGCCCTACGCTGCGGCCCGCCGTAAAATGATTGACGAAAGAGGCCCGCTTCGAAAGCGGGAAATATTTAAGATAGCGGAACAGGTAAACGTCGTACTTTAAATTGCCGCCGGCGGTAGCCGCGGCCTTCAGGTAAGAAAGCTCCGTCCTGGAGCCCCTGTTGGCGGTCAGGTAAAGCCCGTTGAGCGTGTCGCGCACGTAGGAAGTCTGCAGCGAGCGGGTACGCAGCCGCTCCCTGAAAACCGGGTCCTTGAAATCATTCGCCTCGTTCTTTACCGACGCCATGGCCTCGACGCGGCGGTAGCGGTCGAAGGGCCAGGCGGCAGCCACGGACTGGCGCCCGTAGCTCTTGTCGTATTCAAAACCGCCGGAGGAGACCAGGCCCTTTGAGACGGCGCCCGCGGCCTGGAACATCACCGGCATGCGCCAGCGCGCGTAGACATAGCTGGCCTGAAAACCGCGGTATTCCGCGCCGGAATTGTAGTTCAGGTACAGGCTCAGGTTATGATTGCCCAGCATATCCGAAGCCTGCCAGTAATTCATCCAGAAAAGCCCGCCCGGCGAGGAAAAAAGGAAGGCCGGGAAAAAAAGGTCCATCGAAGCTTTAAACCGGTAGGGCAGGAAAGTGCCGGAAGAAAGGCTGAAGTCTTCCCCGGCTTTTGCCGCGGCCGGAGCCGCCGGCTGAACAGGCTCGCGCAGCAGGCTTGCGGCGGCCGCGCCGTAGATATGCATGTCGCCGCGCCAGAAAGCGGAGAAATAGATCTTATCGCCGGAGGGCGTGGGATTAAAAACGCCGCCCAGGGTGCGGGTCAGCCGCCGGACCTGCCCGGAGTCCCTGTCCAGCCCGTACAGCTCGAAGTTATCTCCTGCGTCGGAAATGAAGTAGACGGTCCTGCCGTCCGCGGAAAAGACGGGATCGTAGACGTTGCCGTCCGGCCCGGCGAGCACGCGCTCCGCCTGCCCCGCGGGCAGGAAACAAAGTTTTCTCACCGCGCTGCTGGAGGTCTCGGTTTCGCAGGAATAGGCCAGCCCCGAACCGTCGGGCGCATAGGCCGGCGAGGCTTCGTCGCGGGGACTTTCGGTCAAGCGGACAACTTCCCCCGCTGCCAGCGTGCCGCCCTGCGCCAGGCGCTTCACCGGCGCCTCATAGAGGTCGTTAAAGCTGCCGCGCATGCCGACAAAAGCCAGTTTTGCGCCGTCGGGCGAGAACGCGGGCTGGCGCAGCTCCGCCAGCCCCTCGACGGCGGCGCGCTTAAGCTGTTCCGTGCCGGGAGAATAAAGGAACAGGTATTCGCGGTGGTTTTTCTGGCCGGTAAAAGCCAGCCAGGCGCCGTCAGGGGACCAGGCCAGGGAGCGCAGCGGCTTTGTAAACCGCCCGTAAGGGATATTCTCGGCGCCCGCGTCCAGGGCCGTGAGCTTGCGCTCCGCCCCGGTCACGAGGTCCCTGATCCGCAACTCCGGCGGGTGCCCCGCCTTGGTAGAGAGGTAAGCCAGCCGTCCTCCGTCGGGCGACAGCGCGGGGCTTAAGTTGAATTCAGGGATGCGCTCCGACCCGGCGGTTACGGGGCTCGCGTAAGCGCCGGGCTCCTGCAGGCGCTGCTCCGAGACTTCAGCCTGGTATTTCAGGGAAGTATACTCGCGGAATTTTTTATCAAAAGTCTCAAGGTCGGCGCCGATGAGGAGGCGCAGCACGGAGCCGGCGTCGTAGCGGGTGCGGAACAGCTCCAGCATTTTGCGCGGCTTCTCCGCCCCGTACTGCCCGGCCAGGAAGCGGACAGCCTGCGCGCCGGTCTTATAGGCCAGCGTGGTCTGGTGGGGCTTAAGATGGGCGAACTGGTTGAGATGCGAAAGCCTCGGGAGCCCCGGGCCCAGGGCCGCGTCGCGCACATACATTTTTTCCACGGCGTAGTCGGCCAGGCCGGTCTGATACTCGGCCAGGCCCTCCATCATCCAGAGCGGGTAGATGAAGGTCTTGAGGATGCGCGCCGACTTCCAGAAACCGTCGATCAGGATACTGAATTCCACTTCGTGCGCGAACTCGTGCTCTATCACTTCCCGGAGCCATTCGCGCGAGCCGTCGGACCAGACCATGAAGCGGTCCTTGTATGGCTCGGTGAGGCCGCCCACCCCGTCGGAAACGTCCGCCACGTTGGACTGCTGCATGTCGTTGACGGAGGCGAAAAGAAAGAAGGGGATACGCTTTGAGAGGGCCGGGTTCAGCGCGGCCGCCTCCCGGCGGTAGGCGGCTTCAAGGACGCCGGCGGCGTACGCCAGCCAGGGCTCCGCGTCCGGGGCGTAGTGGATGTCGAAATGCTCCGTGGCGTATACGCTCCATTTAAAATCCCTGACTATTACCTTGTTCTGCTCCTGCGCCACGGCGGCGGCCGGCAGCAGCGCTAAAAAAATAAAAAAAGCCCCGCGCAGGAGCTTTCCGGCCACCGATCTGCGGCAGGCTGTCATTTTGCGGCGGCGCCCTTTTTCCCGGCGGCCCGGGCGCTCTTTTTCTCCTCCGCCCTGCGGGCCTTCTCTATTTTTGCCAGCAGCATCTTCCCTTCTTCGTGCGCCGGATTAAGCTTAATGAGCTCCTGCAGGCAGCCGTAGGCGGCGTCCGTTTCTTTATTCTTGTAAGCCGAATCCCCGGCCAGCCAGAACAGCGCGGCCGGGTCGCTGAACTCGCCGGCCGCGGCGGAGGCGGCGGCGGCTTTTTTCAGGAACCCGGAGGCGTTGGCGTAATCCTTGAGCTCGTAATAGATCCGGCCCTGGGCGTAATCGGCCAGGAACCTTCCGGCGGCGTCCAGGTCCCTGAGCTTAGCAAGCAGCGGCGCGTAATCCTGATTGTTTTTCCAGCGGGCCAGCGCCAGGTTTTCAAGAACGACGAGATCGTCGCCGCGCTTTTCCAGCAGCGCCTCGTATTCTTTTACGGCGCACGGAAAGTCGCCGGAAGAATAACAGAGCTTCGCCAGCAGCATCCTCGCGTCGGCGTCCCCGGGGTTATTATTAAGGAACTTCCGGTACTCCTGGGCCGCAAAATCGTAAAGCCCCACCGCCTGGTACATCGTTCCCAGGTAGTAGAAAGAACTTACGCCGGAAAAGCCCAGCGCGCGGGCGCGCTCCAGGTCGGCGATGGCTTCGACATAGGACGCGGGGCCCAGCTGGTATTTGAGCATGCCGGATTCGGCGAGCAGGCGCATATTGCCGGGGTCGGCCGCGAGCAGCCCGCGGAGTTCGGCGAGGCGGCGCTCGGCCTTGGCGGCGGCCATGAACTCCCCGGCGGAGCGGGGAAAGTCCGGGGAAGCGGAATTTTTATGCGAAACGAAGATATAGAGCGCCGCCAGCGAAAGAACGAGGAACAGGCCCAGCGGCACCCCGTAAGCGGAAACTAATTTTAACCCGGCTGCCTTCAATTTTGACAGCCGCGGCTCATAACTCACCTTCATCCTCCGAGTTCTCCAGGAGGATCTGCCCCAGCGTCAGCGACGGAGAACCCTTGAGGTACTGCGCCACGCGCTTGCGGTCTTCCTGCTCCTCGCTGCGCCTGATCGAAAGGACAAGCCTGAAGTTCGCGGAATTGATGGCGGTCAGCACGCCGGTGATCTCCTGGCCTTCCTTGGGCTCGCCGTCGGCGCCGTATTCTTCGGGAGAGACGAACCCCTCCGTCTGCTCGCCGATCTTTACCAGCGCGCCTTCCTTGGTTACGGACACCACCTTCGCTTTCAGGCGGGCGTGACGGGCGAATTTACGTTTAAGCATATCCACCGGGTTGGGCATCAGCTGTTTGAAGCTGAAAGAGAGGCGCTCGGTTTCCTTGTCCAGGGAAAGGACTTTGCACTTCACGCGCTGGCCGCGCTTGTAGTTCTTGATCTCGGCTTCGGGGCTTTTCCACGCCACATCGGCGAGCTGCACGAAACCCTCGATGCCCTGGAAGCGGACCAGGATCCCCTCGTCCGTGACCTTGGACACCACGCCGCGCACGATATCGCCGGGCCGCACTTCGCCCAGCACCTGGGCGCGCCGCAGTTTCTCGTCCTCTTCCAGCACCTGCCGGCGGGAGACCACGATCTTGCGCTCTTTTTCGTTGAAGTCGGTTATGTAAATTTTAACTTTGGCGCCGGGCGGCAGGTAATGCTTATGGGCCCCGCCCAGTTCCGACAGCGAAAGGGGCATGAACGCCCTGACGCCGGAGATGTCCACGATATAGCCGCCTTTTACGGCTTCCGTAACCCTGCCTTTAACCCGTTCCTTGGCTTCGAACATCGCCCGGGCGGCCGCTATCGCCGCCCGCTCGCGCGCGCGCCGGTGGGACAGGATGGTGTTGCGGCCTTCGCCGCCCTTCTTCTCGAGGATCGCCTGCACCTCGTCGCCGGGCTCGGGGGTTTTCTCGTCCTGGAAGTCGGAGAACGGGATCACGGCTTCCTTCTTCTCGCCGATGTCGACAAAAACGAATTCCTGGTTAACCTGCACCACTTTCACGGTGACGATGTCCCTGGAATAAACTTTCCCGGAAACCTCGGCCTGCGCCTTCAGCAGGTCCGCCATGGACTCTTCGCTCTCCACGGGAAGAGGCGCCTGCTCTTCCGCCGGGGCCGCGCCTTCCTCTTTCTTGTCCTGGTCTTCGATATGCTGGGTTTCGTTGGTTTCCATGGGGTACTACTCCTTGGTTATTGAAAAAATGTCCGACATCAGCGATTCAGAAAATTGCGCGTAGGCGGTCTTAAGGTCCGCTCCGGCAGGCGGCTCAAAGCGCCGCACCGTACCGTACTTAATTGTTATTTTACCTAATTTCAAGAAGTTATCGCTGTTAAAAATTCTGGCGGTCAGCACCGGGGCCCCGGATTTGTGCGCCAGGAAGGCCACTCCGGACTTGGCCGGCAGCTTGCGCCCCTTGGCCCGGGTGCCCTCCGGGAAAATGGTCAGGCACCCTTCCCGCTTAAGGGCGGCCAGGCAGCCGCGCAGCGCCCCCAGGTCCCCCCCCGCTTTGGCGCGGTCGACGGGGATAGCCCCCCACCGCAGGATGAACCAGCCCAGGACAGGGATGGAGAAAAGCTCTTTCTTGGCCATCACGTTGACCCGCCGCACCAGCGCCGTATGAGAGAGCAGGGCGGGCGGATCCACGTTCGAAAGGTGGTTGCAGGCTATTATCAGCGGGCCGGTCCGGGGCACCGTTTCAAGGCCTATTACGGTAATGGAGTTGAAGATCCGGAAAAAGATCCGGAAAAACCAGAAGACGAGGTCCAGGGACAGCTTTATCACGGGCTCAGAGCCCCCCTGCGGCCGCCGCCCGGAACAGCGCCACGATAGAGTCCACCACGCTCTCCCTGGGCATCGAGGTGGAATCCAGGTAATGCGCCCCCGGGGCTTGCGTGAGCGGGTTGTTTTTGCGGCCTTTATCCTGGGCGTCGCGCTTTATGATAAAGTCGAGGATCTGGGCGTAGTCGGCCTCCACCCCCTGCGCGCGCAGCTGCCCGACGCGCCGTACGGCGCGGGCCTCGGGCGAGGCGTCGAGATAGATCTTGAGTTCGGCGTCGGGAAAAACGTTGGTGCCGATGTCGCGCCCTTCCATGACCACGCCGCCGGCCAGCCCGGCCTGCCGCTGCATACCGAGCATGAACAGCCTTACGCCGGAGAACCGCGCTATGCCGGAGCTGGCTTTGCCCACGCGCTCGTCGGTAAGCTCGTTGCCGAGGAGGCGGCCGTCCAGCGCGACGCCGGCCTCGGCCCCGCCGGCGGCGGGGAACGTCCAGTTCAGCGCGCCGGCCAGTTTCACCAGGGCGCCGTCGTCCTCCAGGTCCAGCCCCAGTTCCAGGGCCTTCCAGGCCAGCGCCCGGTACATTTTCCCCGTGCTGATAAAGCTATAGCCCACCCGCCCGGCGACCATCTTGCCGACGGTGGATTTGCCGACGCCCGCGGGCCCGTCGATGGCGATGACTATGCCTTTCGCCCTCGGCGTCACCCGGCCACCGCCACTTTATTCGGCAGGTTCGCCTTGTTGTCCAGGCCCAGCTTGCGCAGCGGGCGCACCCATTTAGTGAAGTTGGAAGGCTTGAGCGAATACTCGTGCACCAGGCGCGCCACCTCGCTGATCGGCTGGTAGCTTTCCCAGTTGAGGCGCAGGATGCGCACGCCGGCGTCCTCCATCTCCTCGATGAATTCGTAATAGTTCTCCTGCAGGCTTTTCAGGTACGAAGGGTCGATGCTCTTTTCCATGTTGCGGCCGCGGGACTTGATGCGCGCGATGGAAGTCTCGACGCGGCAGTCGAGGAAGATCATCAGCTGCGGGTAGACCATTTCGCGCAGCACCATATTGTCGAACAGGTCCAGGTAGGTGTTGTAATCCATGTCCGAAATTATTTTATCCGGATGCTGGTTGAGCATGCGGGCGAAGATCGTGTCTTCCCAGATGGTGCGGTCCTGCACCACGCCGCGGATCTTGCCGAGGCTTATGCGGGAAACGAATTCCCGGTGCTGGCGGAAGCGGTGGTTGAGCAGCCAGATCTGCATGATGGTGCCGTACTGCTTCATGTCGCCGTAAAAGCCTTCCAGGTAAGGGTTGCCGCCCACCTCCTCCAGGACCGGCTCGAAATTAAGAGCCTTGGCCAGCTCCATGGTAAGGGTGGACTTCCCCACCCCGATGATCCCCGCTATGCCGATATAGCCTTCAGCGAACATAGGTGCCTTCCTTTTGGGACAATATTAAAACTTTCCGGCGCTCACTTGGAGTCAGTTTCCTGCTCGATGCCTTTTATGGCCAGCAGCACGTCGTCCGGGTTCGAAGCGGACTGGAGGATATCCTCGAGCTTGGCCATGCCGTCCTTATGCATCCGGACCAGGGCCTGGTTGAAGCTCTGCATGCCGTAGAAGCCGCCCTTGCTTATCGCCTGGGTTATGGACTCCACCGAGTTCTCGGCGATCATTTTCTTGATATGCGGCGTAGCGCACATGATCTCCACCGCCGGGATGCGGCCGCCCTTGGTGCAGGGCAGCAGGCGCTGCGAAATTATGCCCTTGAGACTTTCGGAAAGCTGCATCCGGATCTGCACCTGCTGGTGCGGCGGGAACATATCCACTATCCGGGAGATGGTCTGCACCGCGTTCATCGTGTGCAGGGTGGCGAACACCAGGTGCCCGGTCTCGGCGGCGGTTATGGCCGCCTGGGTGGTTTCCAGGTCGCGCATTTCGCCCACCAGGATCACGTCGGGGTCCTGCCGCATCGCGGCGCGCAGAGCTTCCACGAAGCTGGTGGTATCGCAACCCAGTTCGCGCTGGCTGATGATGCATTTCTTCTCGGTAAAAGAGAACTCGATCGGGTCCTCGATCGTTATTATATGCGCGTCCCATTTCTGGTTGAGGTACTCGATCATGGAGGCCAGCGTCGAAGTTTTGCCGGAGCCGGTGATGCCGGTGACCAGGATCAGGCCCCGCTCGTTGGCCAGGAGCTTCTTGATGGACTCTATGGGGAGGCGCAGCTGCTCGAAAGTGGGGATCACGAGCGGGATGTGGCGTATGGCTACGCCTATTTTGCCTTTGTGGGTAAAGACGTTGAACCGGAAGCGGCCCAGCTCGCCGCCGTCGAAGGAAAAATCCGCCTCGTGCTTTTCGGCGAAGATGTTCTTCAGCCTGGGGCTCATCAGCGGGAACACCATATCCTCCACTTCCTTCTCCGTCATGTTGGAGGAATTGATGGGGGTGATGACCCCGTTGATGCGCAGAAAGACGGCCGAGTCGCCGCGGATATGCGTATCCGAGGCCTTATTCTGCACCATTACTTTAAGCAAAAGGTTGAGATTTATAGCCATAGTTCCCCCGGAAGACGCCGCGCCGGATTTCCAAGTTCTATTTAAGTCTCCTGGCGCCGGGCTGCCTGCGCAGATAGGCCGGCTTGTCCAGGTTGTCCGCGCAGGCGGACAGCGCCTGCTGCGGGTCCGGAGCGAAATCGTCGTCGAGGCGCCGGCGCTGCCCCCTGGCCTTGATGCGCGCCAGGTCCCCGGCGAGTTCGCTGCGCTTCTCCGGGAACCGCGTGGCGATCACCGTGATCTTCAGTTCATCGCCCATCGTCTCGTCGAAAACCTGGCCGTGTTTTATAGAAGCCTCGGGATGGGCCGACTTGGTGATGTAATCCATCGCGTCGTTTATTTCCACCAGCTTGATGTTGTTGGAGCTCGTGAAATTCACCAGGATGCCCTTCGCCCCGGTTATCACCGCGCTCTCGAGCATCGGGGAATGCATGGCCTGCCCGGCCGCGTCCAGGTGCCTGTTGGCTCCGGACGCCCGGCCTATGCCGATCAGCGCTTCGCCGGATTTGGCCATTATCTTCCTGACGTCCTCGAAATCGACGTTTATGGCGCCGGCGGTGGTTATCACGTCGGAAATGCCCTGGATGGACTGCCGCAGGACGTCGTCGGCCAGCCGGTAAGCGACTTCGCTGGTGGTATCGCGGCCCACCTCGGGGAGAATGCGCTCGTTGGGGATGATAAGCAGGCAGTCCACGTGCTTGCGCAGTTCGGCGATCCCGGCCTCGGCCAGGTCGGCGCGCGCTTTGCCTTCAAAATTGAAAGGCCGCGTGACCACCCCCACCACCAGGGCGTCCTGGTTGATCTCCTTGGCCATCTGCGCCACGACGGGCGCGGCCCCGGTCCCGGTGCCGCCGCCCATGCCTGCCGTGATGAACAGCAGGTCCGCGTCGCCGACGGCTTCCTTTATTAATTCTATGGACTCCAGCGCGGCTTCGCGGCCCCGGGCGGGATCTCCGCCGACGCCCAGGCCCTTGGTAAGGTTCTCGCCTATCTGGATGCGGTTGGGCGCTTTGCTGCGGCGCAGGTCCTGCGCGTCCGTATTCACCGCCAGGAACTCGACCAGGCGCACGTCGGCGTCCACCATGCGGTTTATGGTATTGCCGCCGCCGCCGCCCACGCCCAGCACTTTTATTACGGCCTCGCGGCCGCGGAAATCCCTGTTATAACGTATTCTTGTGTCGGGCATTAGAATAGGTCCTTGAACCAGCGCCAGAATTTTTTCTCCACGGAGCCGGCCCTGGTGGTGCCCGGCACGTCGGTGTTCCAGGTCTTTAAATGCGGATAGCAGACCAGCGCGACGGCGCCCAGGTAGGGCTGGGTCAGGTACTCTTCGGGGCACTGCAGTATTTCCTGGGCCGCTATCCCGAGGCGGGCCTGGCTGAGGTCCAGCAGCTCTTCCGCCGCTTCGGGCATTCCCTTGAGCAGGGCTCCGCCGCCGGTAAGGATGGCGCCCCCTGGCAGTTCCGCGTAGTTGGAGCTCTGCACCGCCTGGTTGATCTTCTCGAGAATTTCCTCGGCGCGGGGCTGGATGAAGTCCAGCAGGTCGCGCGGCTTAACCTCTCTCTTGGTCCTGGCGTCCAGCCGGGTGACGCTTATCATCTTGTCTTCTTCCACCATGTTGGAGAAGACCGCGCCGAACTTTTCCTTTATTTCCTGGGCGGCCGCCATGGTGGTGCCCAGGCCGTAAGCGATATCGCGCGTTACATTGTCGCCGCCCATCGGGATCTCTTTCGAGAAATGGATGCTGCCCTCGGAGTAGATCGCGATGGAGGTGGTCTGGCCGCCGGTGTCGATAAGCAGGCAGCCCAGGTCCTTCTCTTCTTCGGAAACCACCAGCTCGCCGATGGCGAGCAGGGTATAAATAGTATCGGCGACGCGGAAACCGCCCTTGAACACGGATTTCACGAGGTTGTTTATCACCGGGGTCGAAGCCGTAACGATGTGGACGCCGACTTCCAGCAGCGCGCCTTCCATGCCTATGGGATTGGGCACCCCGCGCTGGCGGTCCAGCGAAAAGCCCTGGGGGATAACGTGCAGGATCTCCCGGTCGGAGGACAGCGGCACCGTCTTGGCGCTTTCGATGACGTTGGAAACGTCCTCGCCGGTTATCTCCTTGTCCGTGCGGGCGATGTTGTAGCCGCCCTTGTTGTCGAAAGCCTGTATGTGCGAGCCGCGGACCCCGAGGTAAACTTCGCCCACCACCTCGTTGGCCTTGCCCTCGGCCGCGTCCATGGCGTGCTCGATGGCGCGGGCGGTCTCCTCGATATTGACGACAACGCCGCCCTTGAGCCCTTTGCAGGGGGCGGAAGCGCCGGCCAGGATGCGGATCTTGTTATGCTCTTCGTCGCGCTCGGCGATGACGCAGGTGACGCGTGAGGAGCCCATATCGAGCCCGGCGATAATTTCAGATTTTCCCATATGATAGAGCTCCAGGATGCCGGCCGGCTTGAACCGCCCTCGGGGAGGGACGGCTACCGTGGCGCGGAAACAAAAATCTTGCCTTCATTGAAACTTCTTAAATCTACCCGCAGCGGGCCGCCGCGTTTTGCCGCGGCATCTTTAAGGACTTCGCTTAATCTTAATACTTTTAGTCCGGTGAATTCAAATCCGCCCCACAAAACGTGCGTGCGGTCCGCAAGGGTGAACGCGCAGGTCCCTTCGGCCAGTTCGCAGTCAAGCTTTACCGGATTTGACGGGAACGAGCCGGACAGGGGGCTGATCTCGCGCAGGAATTTGACCAGGGCGGGGGCGGGGCCGGGCGCGCCGTGGACTTCCGTGACGAAGGCGGGCGAGAGGGAGCCGGAAAGATTCTCGCGCATGAGCCTGCCCGTCTCGCCGAGGTAGACGGTGGTGCCGTCGAGCAGCAGCGGGGCGACGACGGGCTCTACCGCGGCGTGCACCGCCGCCTTGCCGGTGAAAAAATTGCGGGAAATGCTCGCGGACGCCAGCGCGGGGTGCAGGCGTTTCAGTTCCGCAGCCAGCTCCCGGCAGCGCGCCGCGGTAAGCGGAGAATCGACCGCGCGGGCCAGCAGCTCGCGGGCCGAGGCGGCAGCCTCAGGCGCCGGGCAATAGACCGCGACCGAAACGGGCCGGAAAGCCGTCAGGCGGCTTTCAAAGAACCGGCGCGAAGCCTTGAGCGACTCCCCCGAAAGCCAGGCCGCCAGGGCCAGCCCCAGCACTATCCCGGCGGCCGCCCCGCCGCTGCGCAGCAGCCGGTTGCGGACTTTAACGCGGATCTTGACCTTGAATTTTTTCCGGGGAGCCATTGCCGTATATTATACCCAATTTCCGCGGCCGGCAAAGCCGCCTCCCGCGGCCGGGCCGCGCGCCTTCGCGGGAGCCCGGACCCGCGGCGTCCCGCCGGAAAAATTCCGGCGCTGACGTCCCGCATTTCGTGAAAATCTATTTTTGTTGTATAATTACGGTGTTGCAAAGTTGCAGTCATGCGCCCGTAGCTCAGGGGTAGAGCATTCGCCTTTTAAGCGAGTGGCCGCGCGTTCGAATCGCGCCGGGCGCACATCTCCTTCCCCCTTTCATCCCGGCGGAGAGCCTTAATGAGTATACGCAGCAAGCTTATCCTCTTCATGCTCGCCCTGCTTACCACGGTCTCCGCGGTAATGGCCTTCCTGTTCCTGCACAGCGAATTGTCGTCCATCTCCGCCAACAGCCAGAGAAAAAACATCCAGATCCTGCTGGCGATGTCGGAGGTGTGCAAGGAAATATCCGATACTCCCGGCAGTTCGTCCGCCTACCGGTATTTCAAAACGTTCCTGAAAACCCCGGAGATCATCCAGGTCTCGTGCAGCGATTCCCGGGGCAGGTTATTCATGAACGACACGTACTACCGCCCGTTCCCGCTCCCTCTTCCTTACCGCTTCAAAGAGTTCCCCGCCCCGCGCATAGGCCGGTGGGAAACGCAGAGCGACGACGGAGTTGGCACGCTGAAAGCCTCCCTCAGCGCCAAGAACTCGAAGAAAAAGCAGATCACGGCCCACGTCGATTTCTCGACCCAGCTCATCGGCCAGGAAATGGATTCCTCGCTGCGCCATTCCTCGGCCAGCTTCTTTATAATACTTTCCATAGCTTTCGCCATAGGCTGCGCGGGAACGCTGATCATAACCCGCGTCGTCTTCGCCCCGATCGAGTCCATGGCGGAAGGCGCGCGCATGATCGGGTCCGGCCGCTTCGACCACAGGATCCCCGTTACGAGCAAGGACGAAATGGGCCGGCTGGCCTCCGAGCTCAACGACATGGCGGTCAAGCTCAAGGAAGTATCCGACATGAAGCAGGATTTTGTTTCCAGCATAACCCACGACCTGCGCTCGCCGGTGACGGGCATAGAGCTCTGCTCCGACATAATACAGAAGCTGGCCGCGAACCGCGAATACGGGAAGATCCCCGAGCAGGTAGTCTCCATAAATGAGCATTCCCAGCGGCTGAACCGCTATATAGACTCTCTGCTGGAACTCGCCAAAATAGAATCCGGGAAAATGACGCTGGACGTAAAAGCGGTGAACCTCGAAGAGCTCGCCGACCGCTCGGTGCGGGCGTTCAAAGCCTACGCGGAGCAGAAGGGGCTGAAACTTGAATTGATAGTGGGGGCAGAGATCCCGGACACGCGCGGGGACCCGGACAGGCTTTACCAGGTATTGTCGAACATCATAGGCAACGCGGTAAAGTTCACTAATTCCGGCTCGGTCGAAGTGTTCATCGAGGCCGCGCCCGGCTGGCAGAAAGTGCGGGTCTGCGACACCGGCGTAGGCATCCCGGCCAGGGAGATGGGCAACATTTTCGGAAAATTCTACCGGATCACCCACGGCAAACGGGGCTATCCCGCGGCCAGGCAGGGAACGGGGCTCGGGCTGTTCATCGCCAAATACATTCTCGAACAGCACGGCGGCAGGATAGAAGTGGAAAGCAAAGAGGGAAAAGGCAGCGTCTTCACGGCCTTCATTCCTGCTTGACATTATGCGCGCGAAACAGACGATACTGGTAATAGACGACGAACTCTCGCTGCTGAAATCCGTGAAGGAGCGGCTTGAGCTGGAAAATTTCAACGTGCTCACCTGCACCACGGCGGAACAAGCCATCGCCACGCTGGCCAAGTTCACCCCGGACCTGATGGTGGTGGACCTGCGGCTTCCCGGCATGAGCGGGCTGGACTTCTGCCGCCAGGTGCGTTCCTCGGAAGGTCCGTCGCGGCTTGCGCCGATCTTATTCCTGACCACGGACCGGACCGAGGTCAGCAAGGTCCTGGGCCTTGAGCTGGGCGGCGACGATTACATGACAAAGCCCTTCAGCCCCGCCGAGTTCCTGGCCCGGATAAAAGCCCTCATAAGGCGCAGCCTTTTCAGCAGCGAGAGGGACGGGGTAGAGGAAGTCATAACATCCGGGGAGCTTGAGATAAATTATCCCCGGCACGAAGCGCGCATAGCGGACAAGCTCCTGGACCTGCCCCCCAAGGAATTTGAGATCCTTTACCTGCTGGTAAAAAAGAGCGGCCGGGTGATGACCCGCCAGTTCCTTATGGAGAGGGTCTGGGGCCGGCCCTACGAACACACCAGCCGCGTGATCGACACCCACATGAAAAACCTCAGGAAGAACCTGAAAAAAATGCAGGACTGCCTGGTAACCGTGGAAGGCCTGGGCTATAAATGGGAAGAACCTTCCTAAAAAGCAGCGTTACAAACTTCACGAAAAGCACACATTATATACACGCAAAGCGCGTGCCGGTATGCTACACTATCTCATAGTACAATTCGCACATTAACGGAGGGGTTATGAAAATCGCAAAAAGATCGGGCTTCACGCTGGTAGAACTGCTGGTCGTCGTGCTCATCATCGGCGTGCTGGCTTCGGTCGCCATACCGCAGTATTTCAAGGTCGTGGAAAGATCCAGGATCTCCGCGCCCAACAGCATCTTCGGCGGCATCGCCTCGGCGCAGGAAAGCTACCAGGCAAGGATGGGCGGCTACACGGCCACCTTCCCCGACCTGGACCAGACCTTCACCGCCTCCGACGGCTCCGCCTGCGCCGGCGCAACGTGCACGATGGGTGACTTCACCTATACCATAACGCTGGTAGGAACCACCGGTTATACCATTGAAGCGCAGCGTGTCGCGCGCGCCGGCGGCGTGCTGCCCCAGCGGTACGGCGGCTACAAGCTGACCTATACCGTGCCCGGCAACACCATCGCCTTCTCCGGCGGCACGAACACGGACGAGCTCCAGTAACCGCGCCGCGCGGGCTGAGCTTCTAAGCGACAAAAAAATATCCCCCGGGTTCCGTTCAGGAACCCGGGGGTTGTTTTTTGGCTGAGTTACGCGGCCGGCTGACGGCGGTTCACGCGCGCCGGCCGCTCACTTCCCGTGCCCTTTCTCGGAGGCTTTAACCCGCTCCTCCAGGGCAGCCTCCCTGGCGGCGAGTTCTTTTAGCCGGCGCTCATACTCTTCGCGCTCAACTCCGCCGGCTTTCCTGGCGCGCTCTTCTTCCAGCACGGCGCGCAGGCGCTCTATATTCCGGCCGGCCTCTTCCGCCAGGGCGCGGAATTTTTCCGCGGAGATCTCGTTGGCGCTGGCCTCATCACGGAAGACCGAGACCTCGGAGAGCAGCGTCTTCTCTTTCTGCGCGAATTCAGCCGCCAGGCGCTCATTGGCCGCCCGCAGCTCCCTGCGCTCGGCTTCGAGGGCTTTGGCCGCCGCGGCCTTTATTTCGGCCGCCTCGCGGTCGTGGCGCAGCAGTTCGGAGCGCAGCAGTTCGCCGTCGCGCTTCAGGGCTTCGAGCTGTTTATCCTTGGAACCTTTCTGCTCTTCCGAAGCCCGCAGTTTCAGCATAACGTCGTCGTACTTCTTCTCCCTTACCTGGACCTCGTCCTCGAAGGCGGCCTTGAAGTCCTCGTACTCGGTCCGCAGCGCTTTATAATCCTTCTCCCTGGCGGCCAGCCTGGCGGAAAGCTGCGCGGCGGCCTCCTCGGCGCTTTTCCGCTCCTGGGCCAGTTCCAGCTGGACGGCTGAAACCTGCAACTGGCGGTCCTCGGCCGTTTTCTTAAGGATCTCGAAACGGCCCACAGTGTCGGAAAGTTTTTCCCTGAAGTCCTCCAGCGTTTTGCGGTAGGCCGTCTCCTGGGCCTGGCGCACCTGCGCCGCGGACTCGAGCTCGTTATTCTTCCGCTCGACGATCTCGGTATACCGCGCCACCTCGCGGCGCACGGCCGTCTCCACTTTGAACGAGGCCGAAGTCTCTTCTTCGGACAGGCGGGCGGACATGGCGGCCAGTTTCTCCGTAAGCGCGCGGCGTTCGGCGTTGAACCCGGAAGCCAGGGCTTCTTTCTCGGCGGCCGCCTTGCCCAGGGCTTCCCTGGCGCGCAGCACCTCCGCGTCCCGGGCCGCAAGCTCGGCGTCCATGGCCTTTTCTTTTTCGGTGTAAAGCCTTTCCAGGCGCTGGCGCTCCAGCAGCAGCAGCTCCTCTTTTTCCAGCCGGCTTGCCTCGAAAGCGCGGGAAAGCTCGGCTATCTTGTCATCGCGCAGTTTCAGCGTTTCCGCGCTGCGCAGCGCGTTCTCTTCTATCGCCGCCGCGCTCCTGGCCTTTTCCTCCGCCAGCGCCAGCTTCATCTCTTCGCCCGACTTCTGCAGCGCCAGCTTCAGCAGGTTAAGAGCCTCTTCCTTGCGCTCCAGGGCGGCCGCGGCGGCCGCCGTCTTTTCCTCAAGTATCGAGGCGAATTTTTGTTTCTCGGCGGCGGCCTCCTGGCGCGCCTCGGCGATGTCCGCAGCGGCACGCTGTTCGTATTCCGACTTGAGCTTAAGCTTCAGGGACGCCGTTTCGGAGAGATGGCGCTCGGCCGCGGTTTCCAGTTCGCGGCGCAGGGCGGCCGCCAGCTCCCGGCCGGCGGAGCGCTCTTTGGAAAGCTCGTCCATCTCCCGGCGGAGATGCGTTATTTCCTCGGTTTTAAGACGCAGGCTGTCCTCATAAATGCGCCCGGCCGCTTCCAGCTCGGCGCGCAGGTCGCGGGTGTGCTTCTCCGTTTCCACCTGGAGACGCACCTCGTACTCGGACTGCAGCTGCCGCTCGCGGAAAGCCACTTCTTCCAGCTTGGCGTTATACTGCGCCTGCCACTGACCGACCTTCTGGGACAGGGCATCCCGGTCCGTCTGCAGGGCCTTGATGGTTTCCTCGAAGGTTTTCAGGTTGCGCTGCAGGTATTCAATTTCTTCCTGGCGCTTGCCCAGGTCTTCTTTGTAGCCGCGCTCTATCTCCTGCAGCTTTTCCGCCAGGCGGTTGCGCTCATGCTCTACGGCGATCTTCAGGCGGCGGGGGATCTCCGCCTCCATCTCGCGGTAGCGCGTTCTTTCGGCCTCTATCCCCAGGTCCAGTTTCGCCAGCCGGCCCTCGTAGGCGGCCTGCTGGTTCTTCTTTTCCTCTTCCAGCGCGCCGATAACGCCCTCGAGGCTTTTCATCGCGTCTTTATAGCGGGCGAGGTCCTCGTCCCTGCGCCTTACGGCCTCGGGCAGGTCGCTCAGCTGCTTTTCCAGCAGCGAGATCTGTACTTTAAAATTGTCGATCTCCTGGTTCTTCTCCAGGATCTTCTTATCGATCTCAAGGTCCTTCTGCTTAAGGGCGCGTTCCCGGTCTTCGGTATCTTTCTGCCAGCTGTCCCTAGCCCACTTGAGCATGACCTCCTGCTTTTTCAGTTCCTCGGCCGAACTGCGCTCCCTCTTTTCCAGCTCCTCCGCCCGGTGCTGGTAGTTCTGTTCCAGGGAAGCTTTCGCGGCCTCCGTTTCCTCCGCTAATTTTTTCTTCTCGCCTTCAAGGCGCGCGCCGTAAACGCGCTCGAATTCCTGCTGCTTGGCCAGTTGCTCCTGGCGCAGCTGCCACAGTTCCCCCTCCACCTGCGCCCACCGCGAGCGCAGCTCCTCTGATTTCTTCTGGTAATCTTCCTGCAGCCGGGCCTCTTTTACCTTGAGCATCTCCTCGTGCTTGGAGATCTTCTCCTCCAGCTCTTTTTCGCGCTCGGCCATGCGCTCGAGCCTGGAGCGGAACTGGTGCTCCAAAGAATCCTGCCGGGATTTTATTTCTTCGTCGTGGGACCTGTTCGCGCGCTCTATGTCGGCGGTCTTGGTTTTAAGCTGGTTCTCGAGAAAGGACACCTGGCTGCTTTTTTCCTGCAGGTTCTGGCGGGATTTAAGCTCGTCTTCATGCAGGACGCGGATCTTGTCCAGCGCCCAGCGCAGCGCCAGGCGGGCCGTTTCAACGTCGTTGATGGCCGCTTCGTTAAGGGAGGATTCGTCGAATTTCTCGTTCATAGTTAAACTCCGTGTAAGACATTGTGCAATTTGCCGGCACTGTCTTTCAACCGCCGCGCGCGCCGCCTGCCTATTAATTATAGGCGCCGGGCCGTCAACTAAAGGTTACATTTAGATTAAATAATTGTTTTACGGCGGGGCAGTTGACAGGAAAACTCAGGATTGATAGATTAAAGTCAGTCCACGACTTTTCAGCAGAACTTAACGCGTAACCCCCGCGGGGCTTTTCCCTGAAGGACTTGCGGCAATGACGGCACGGGCGGCGGCAATCCACCATGAAACCCATTATCCCCGAAAAGAAAAAAATAACCATCGGCGAGAATCAGGCGAAAGTTATAAAGGACAAGTATCTCCGCGACGAGAACACCGTCGAAGAGCTCTTCGAGCGGGTGGCCGGCAACATCGCCCTTTCGGAGATCCTGTTCCATCCCGCCGCCGCCGGCTGGGGCGTATTCGAAGGCGTGCGCTGCCGGACGCTGGAGACCCCCGCCGCGGAAGGCGGCGGCCGCACCCTCCTGTTCCATGAAGGCCTGTCCGAATCCTCGGAACGGGAGCTCAATTTCCTGAAACTGGTGGCCAACCTGGAGCGCGCGCGCAAAACCGTGGACGCCGCGCGCGAACTGGCGGACAGGGCCCAGGCCGGTTTTTACGACCTGATGGCCGCTTTCGACTTCCTGCCCAATTCCCCCACCCTGATGAACGCGGGCCGCGAACTGCAGCAGCTTTCCGCCTGCTACGTGCTGCCCGTGCCCGACTCGATGGAAGGCATAGCCAAGGCCCTGACCGCGCAGAGCCTGATCCAGAAATCCGGCGGCGGCACCGGGTTTTCCTTCTGCCGCGTGCGGCCCAAGGGCGATACCGTAAAGAAAACCCACGGCGTGGCCTCCGGCGCCATCTCCTTCATGAAGCTGTTCGACAAGCTGACCGACGTGGTGAAGCAGGGCGGAACCCGGCGCGGCGCCAACATGGGCATCCTCCCCTACTGGCACCCGGAAATAAAGGAATTCCTGGCGCTGAAATCCCAGCCCGGGGTGCTGGAGAACTTCAACCTCTCCGTGGCCCTAGACGATAAATTCATGAAAGCCGTGGAGACCGGAGCCACCTTCGACCTGGTGAACCCGCGCAGCGGCGGCGCCGCCGGCTCCCTGAAGGCCAGGGAGATCTTCAACGCCATGGTCGACTGCGCCTGGGGCACCGGGGACCCCGGCATTGTTTTCATGGACCGCATAAACGCCACCAACTCGAACCCGACGCCCGCGCTGGGCCAGATAGAAAGCACGAACCCCTGCGGCGAGCAGCCGCTGCTGCCCTGGGAATCCTGCAACCTGGGCTCCATCAACCTGGCGAACTTCGTCGCCGGGGAACTGACCCGCGGGAAAATGGACTGGGACCGCCTGGCGGAGGTGGTCCGCAAAGCCGTCAGGTTCCTGGACAACGTGATAGAGATCAACAATTACCCCCTGCCCGAGATAGAGAAGATCGCCAAGACCAACCGCAAGATCGGGCTGGGCATCATGGGCTGGGCGGAAACCGCGGTAAAACTGGGCCTGGCTTACGACAGCGCCGAAGGCCTGAAGAAAGCCGGCGAAGTGATGGAATTCATAAACGCGAAAGCCCTTGAAGCGTCGGAAAGCCTGGCGAAAGAGCGCGGCGTCTTCCCGAACTGGAAAGATTCCATTTACGACGCGGCAAGCCCGCACTTCAGGGGCGCCGCCGCCCGGCCCCGCAACGCGGCGCGCACCACCATCGCTCCCACCGGCACCATCGCCATAGCGGCGGGCCTGCAGGGCTCGGGCATCGAGCCGTTCTTCGCCATCGCCTACACGCGCTACAACGCCCGCGCGCTGGACGCCATAAAGAACAACCAGGACCCGGACGCCAAAGACACTTACTTCGAGGTCAACCCGCTTTTCAAGCGCCTGGCGCAGAAGCACAACTATTTCGGGCTGGAGGAAAAAGCCCTGTGGAAAAAAGTGGAGGCCAACCACAAGGCGGTGCGCGGCATACCGGAGATCCCGGCGCAGATACAGGAACTTTTTCCCACGGCGCACGACGTCTCCATAGAGAACCACGTGCGGATACAGGCCGCCTTCCAGAAACACGTGGACAACGCGGTTTCAAAAACCATCAACATGCCGGCGACGGCCAGGACCGAGGACGTCAAGAGCTGCTACCTGCTGGCTTACAAGCTGGGCTGCAAAGGGCTCACCGTCTACCGCGACGGCTGCAAGGCGCAGCAGGTGCTCAACATTACTCCGGGCACGCAGCCGCAGGCGAAGACAAAAAAGAAAAAGGCGCCCTATCATTCCTTCGGCGTATCCTCCGAGTATTTCCAGCTCAAGACCGGCTACGGGCCGCTGCATATCCACGTGAACTACAACGAGCACGGCCCCTACCAGGTGTTCACCAACATGCCGCCGCTGGGCACCGAGATCAGCGGCATGACCTCGCTGATCGGCATCCTGCTGTCGAAGTACCTCGAGGAAGGCGGCGACCCGGTGCGGATCATAAAACACCTGAACTCCGTGAAAGGCGACAGGCCCATAGGGCTGGGAGAGAACCGGATCAACTCCGTGGCGCACGGCATCGCCGTGGCGCTGAGGAGCCACCTGAAGCGCACGGGCATAATCGCCAGCGACCAGGAAATGAACGGGCAGGAGAAGCTGGAGCTCTGGGAAGTCACCCGCACGCAGTACTGCCCGAAATGCTACTCGTCCAACGTAAGCTACGAGTCAGGCTGCTCCGGGCCCGCCTGCCACGACTGCGGCTATTCGGAATGTTCCTGATACCGGCCTGTGCCGGCGGCCGCACGCGCAAAAGATCCCCGCGGCAGCGCGGGGGTTTTTATTTTGCCGCAAAGACCGGCGGATTTTATAAAATGTAACCATGAAGCAAGGACTTTTTATCGTGCTGGAAGGGCCGGACCGCTCGGGCAAATCCACCCAGGCCGCGCTGTTAAAGGCCTGGCTGGAAAGCCTTGGCCGCGAAGTGCTGGTCACCCGCGAACCCGGCGGCACTTACCTTTCGGAAAAAATACGCAGGATACTGCTGGACCCCAAAAGCAGGATCGAGCCGCTGACCGAGCTTTTCCTCTACGAGACCTCGCGCGTAAAACACACTCTCGAAAAAATAATCCCGGCGCTGAAAGCGGGCAAAGTGATAATTTCCGACCGCTTCACCCTTTCCACCACCGCCTACCAGGGCTACGGGCGCGGCCTGCCGCTCAACACGGTGGAAACGCTCAATACGATCGCCACGCTGGGCCTTAAACCGGACCTGACCGTGGTGATGGACATCCCCGACAAGATCTTCGCCCGGCGCGAGCGGGCCGCGGAAAGAGCCGGGGGCGCGGACCGCATCGAAAGCGAGCCGGACAGTTTCCGCCGGCGGGTTAACAGGGCGTATAAACTGCTGGCCTTGAAACCGGGGATCGCGCGCGTCAACGCCGGGCGGCCGATAGCGGAGATACACGCCGATATAAAGGTCCGCGTAGAAAAGGTCCTCCGGAAAACAAGCAGGAAGAAGTAAGAACGAACGATGTCTTTTTCAACTATTTCCGGACAGGAAAAAACGATACGACACCTGCGCTCGCTGGCTGAGACCGGCCGCGTGCCGCCGGCCATGATCTTCCACGGCCCCGCCGGCGTAGGCAAATTTCCCGCCGCCCTTGAATTCGCGGCGGCGCTTAACTGCACCCATGTCCCTTTCGTGGAAGCCGCGCCCGCCGCGCGGGCGCCCGAAGAGGCCGACGGGCTGTTCGCCCTGGAACCTGAAACAGCCGAACCGCCGCCCCCCGCCGCGCCCGCCGCCGCGGCCGCCCCGGAGTCCGCCCTGAGCGGGGACGCCTGCGGCGTTTGCCGCTCCTGCCTGCAGGCCAAAAGCGGCGCGCATCCCGACATCCGCGTCGTGGACACCGTCTTCCAGGCCGCCCTGCTCGACGAGGATGAGAGCGCCAATTTAAAAGTGGACACGGTCCGCGAACTTACGCGCTGGACCCAGCAGAAGCCGATGCTTTCCGCCTGGAAGGTGTTCATTATCCGCGACGCGGAAGCCCTGGTGCCCCAGGCCCAGAACGCCCTGCTCAAGACCCTGGAAGCCCCCCCGCCCGGCACGGTGATCATCCTTACCCTGGCCAGAAAAAATTCGCTGCTGGCCACTATACTTTCCCGTTGCTGCCCGGTGGAATTCAGCCCGCTGCCCCGCGCCGTCATAAAGGACCTGCTGCTGGCCCAGGGCGCCGAGCCCGCCGAGGCCGGGAAGCTGGCCGCGCTGGCGCGGGGCTCGCTCGAAAAAGCGGCCGAAGCCCGCGGCATCATCCTGCGCCTGTCCAAGCTCAGGGCCGGGGATCCCGCCCGGGCTTTCAAGTTCGCGGCCGGCCTGCCCAGGGACAGCCACCTCGCGCGCGAAGAAGTTAAAACCCTGCTGGAGCTGGCGCTGACGCGCATCCGCAACGCCTGGAGCGCGGCCGCGGGTCCGGCCAAGAACCGCTACACCGCGCTGCTGCGCCGCACGCTGGAGCTGCGCCGCATGGCGGACCGCAACGTTTCCTACCTGCAACTTCTCGAAGTGGCGCTGCTGGAAAGTGAAAGGGCGGGGCTGAAGCTTGAGGAACTGCTGGACGCCGGCGCGGAGTAGGGACCCCGCCGATGAATACGAAGCGCTATTACATCACCACGCCGCTTTATTCCGTTAACGGCAGGCCCCATCTCGGGCACGCCTACACCGCGCTGGCTGCCGACGTGCTGGCGCGGCACCTGCGCGCGCGCGACATTCCCGTCTTCCTGCAGACCGGCACCGGAGAGCACGGGGCCGGGGTTGAAAAGCTCGCCGGGGAGAGCGGCCTGGAGCCGAAAGCCTGGTGCGACAGGGCTTCGGCGGACTTCCGCTCCCTCTGGAAAACCCTGAACATAAAGCACGACAATTTTATCCGCACCACCGGCGCCGCGCATGAGGCCTGCGTCCAGGCCGCGTTCGAAAAACTTGTCGCCGGCGGCGACATCTACCGGGGCGCCTGCGACGGGCTGTACTGCGAAGACTGCGGCGCTTTCTACGCCGGCAGCGAGCTTAAGGGAAATAATTGTCCGGTCCACCTGCGCCCGGCGCAGCGCGTCAGCGGCGAGCGCTACCTGTTCAGGCTCTCTAAATACGCGGAGCCGCTGCTGGAACATTACCGCGGCTGCCCGGATTTTCTTTCCCCGCGCTGCCGCGCCCAGGAGCTTATCGCCGCCGTAAAAGCCGGCCTCAGGGACATTCCGGTTTCCCGCTCCGGAACCGCCTGGGGCGTGCCGGTCCGGTCCGCCCCCGCGCACACCGTCTGCGCCTGGTTCGACGCGCTGCTCGGCTACGCCACGGGCCCCGGCTACAACCCGGGGGCTGACTCTCCGGATTTTCCGACGCTATGGCCCGCGGACTTGCACATTGCCGGCAAGGACGGCCTGCGGGCCCACGGCGCGGTCTGGCCCGCTCTGCTCATGGCCCTCGGGCTGGAGCTGCCGCGCAAGGTTTACGCGCACGGCTGGTGGACCATAAACGGGTCCAAAATGTCGACGCTGCGCGGCAATTATATAAAAGCCGAAGACCTGGTGCAGGATTACGGAGTGGACGCGCTGCGCTATTTTATTTTCCGGGAGCTCGCCTTCGGCTCCGACGGCAATTTTTCCTCCGAAGCCTTTCATCGCCGCTATAACTCGGACCTGGCCAACGACCTGGGCAGCCTGTTCGCCCTCGTGATGGACCTGTCCGCGAAACACCTGGACAACCGCCTGCCGGAGAGGCCGGAAAATTCCGCGGCCTTCGGCGAGCTTTCCTCCTGGACGCCGGACCTGTACCGCAGCATGGAGGCCCTGCAATTCGCGGAGGCCCTGGAAAAGATCTGGCAGGGGATCGGCCTGCTTAACCGGCTGGTCGACAAAAAAAAGCCGCGCCTGATGGCCAGAACGGCCCCGGAAGCCCTCACGCCTTTTCTGCACGAACTGATCTGGTGCCTGCGCCTTATCGCGGGCTGGCTGGACCCCTTCATGCCGGATACGGCGAGCCGCATGCACCTGCAGCTGGGCGTGGGCAAGACCTCGCCGGGCGGGGCGGAGCCGCAGCAAGTCCCGCCGCTGTTCCCCAGAAAATAAGAGCGGGCCGCAGGCGATAAAAAAGCCCGGGCTCCGAAGGCCCGGGCTTTCGTGCGCCTGCGCGCCCGCCGGTATTAAACCACCGCTTCCTTGCTCCTGAAGATCTTCCGGAACGCCCCGTAGATCCCGGCCACGATGCCGGAAATAGCGTAAAGCGAGAAGAACACGAACAGCGCGTCCTGCGGATAAGCCACTATCATCGACAGCACCGCGGTAATGAGCAGGATGCCCTGTATCGAGCTGGGCCGCATCATGTCGCCCTTGAAAGCCGCGTAAGGCGCGGACGAGACCATGAGGAGAGCCAGCGTTATCACGATGAACGGCACGAGCCCGTACACGAACGGCATGCGGTCCATCACTATCTTTATGCTGCGCATGCCGCTCTCCTGCTCTATCATGCTGTAGGCGAGCACGAAAGAAACGAGGATGCCGGCCGCGGCCGGGATGGGCAGGCCCTGGAAATAGTCCTTCGAGCTGCCGCCGAAATGGGACTTGAGGTTGTAGCGGGCGAGGCGCAGCGCGCCGCACAGCACGTACAGGAAAGCGACGGGATAGCCCCAGACGCCGTAATCCTTGAGCACGAACTTGAAGATCAGGAAAGCCGGGGCGATGCCGAAGGAGATCCAGTCGGAGAGGGAATCTATCTCCACCCCGAAGGAGCTTTCCCCGTGCACCAGGCGCGCCACGCGCCCGTCGAGCATGTCCATGACATAAGACACGATCAGAAACCAGGCGGCGAGCACATACTTGCCTTCCGACGCGGCGAGTATGGAGAAAAACCCGAAGGCCATATTCGTTATCGTGAAAATGGAGGGCAGCACCACCGCCCCGGTCTTTTTCAGTTTGGCTATGTCTATGCGCTTCGGCTTAACCTGCAGTTCGTTGATATTTTCTGTCATAAGAAGTCCTTACCAGTTCCCCAGCACGGTTTCGGCGCCGGTCACTTTATCTCCGGGCTTTACCGTTATTTTCGCGGACTCTGGCAGGTAGACGGCGACCTGCGAGCCGAAATAGATCATCCCCACGCGTTCGCCCGCCGTGAGCTCCTGTCCTTCTTTTACGTAGCAGGCGATGCGGCGCGCGATGGAGCCGGTTATCTGCTCGATATCCACGAACCGGCCGCCCGCCCCGGCGATGCGGATGCGGTTGCGCTGGTTATCCGCGGCCTCGGGCTTGTACGCTATGGCGAACTTGCCCTGCGTGAACGTCACCTTCTCCACTTTGCCGGCCATCGGAGCGCGCTGCACGTGCACGTTCAGCACCGACAAAAAAATGCGGATCACGGTTATGCCGGGTGTGCCTTCGTTCTTTATGGTGAGCACGGTGCCGTCGGCGGGGCAGGCGATCTCGCCGGGGGCGAAGACCCGCGGCCGCTCCGGGTCGCGGAAGAAATAAGCGGAAAAAGACGCGAAGAACAGCCCGAGCAGCAGCAGCGCCAGGCCCGTCCACTTGCACCAGGAAAGGAGCACGCCTCCGGCGATGGCCGCGGCCACGCCCGCCGATATAAGCTTTATCCCGATAGGAGCAAATCCCATGTCTTACCTCCAGAAATCAAATTCCCGCTCCGCGGCGGTTTAATGTGGGCATGGTGGGACTCGAACCCACACGGCCTTGCGGCCAACGAATTTTAAGTCCGTCGCGTCTACCAGTTCCGCCACAAGCCCTCGCGAAAACCTCAAGTCAGCCCGGCCGCCTGAACTGCGCCCAGTACGCGCCCGGCCCGGTCACGGCATACCGCTGTTCTATTTTATCTAATTATTAAGGCGCCGGTATATTTAATCCTGCGATCGGCGCCGCCTTCCGGGGCAAAGCTCAGCGCAACTCTTTGCGCAGTTCCGCCGCGGCCATGGCGGAGAAGGCCTCGCAGGTAAGGGTTTTTACGCCTTCCGCGGCGGCGCGGGCCCGCAGGCCGTTGTCCGAAGTCACGATGATGGCCCGGACGCCCTGGCTCTGCATGAAGTAGCCGCGCTCCACCAGCAGTTCGTCGGCGGGCTCGGAGTCGCTGTAATAGATGGTTATCGCCGGCCCGGCGGGGCCCGTCCGGCGGCAGGGGCCGTCGAAGACCACGCGGAAACAGGAAGCCCGCAGCGCCGCGGCGCGCGAGACCTCGCCCAGCCACTGGATAAAATCGTCCTCCGCGCCGCCGGCCCGGCCGCGGCCGCCGGTATCGGAACCCCGCATGGAAAAATTCGAACCGTCTATAAGGTAAACAGTGGGCTTGGTGGAAAGTCTTTTCATGGTGCCGGCCGGCTGATCTCCAGTACGCGTATTTTCCGGAGCTTGCGGTCCAGCTTCAGCCCCAATTGGCTGCCCAGCTGCGAGTTGAAGGCTTTTTTGTCGCCGTCCTTGAAATCAAAAGCGTATGAATAGCTGCCCTCGACGCCGGTTTCATCGAGCACCAGTTCCCCCAGGCGGGCCTGCAGCGCAGCGCCCAGCGTAGCGAAAGAGCCGCCCTCCACTATGCAGGTCTGTCCTTCGAACCTGGCGTTGCCGGGGTTTTTCCGCTTCTTTATATTTACCGGGCCGCCGGGCGCGGCTTTCAGCACATAAACTTCCGTCTCCCGCAGGACATCCCTGACCTTCAGGCCGAGGGCGGTTTCAAGCCCCTTCAGGAAAAACTCGCGCTTCAGCTTCTCCCCGCGGCCCTCCGGGAAATGCAGGCGCATGTCGTAATAGGCGTCCATGGCGCGCGCGGCTTCAGGCTTAACGTCGAACTTGGCGACTTCGCCAAAAACGAAATCGAGCGCGTATTTGAGCGGCATTCCGGAAGCCTGCAGGCGGCTGCCGCCGCTGGTCACGCTCCCGCCGTGCACCGCCGTCTCCGAAATATAAAACTCGGCCAGCGGAACCGCCGCCGCGGGGCCGGGCGCGGCCGCGCCGCCCGCGCTCCCGGCGGAGGCCTGGCCGCTCATAAGCCGCCTGATATTCTCTTCCGTCAGCGCTCCGGGGTTCGTGATCTCGGCCACCCGGCCGTCTTTGGTGACCAGCACGGTGTGCGGCCGGCCGTAAACCCTGAACGACCGGAAGACTTCCGCGCCGGCTTCAGGGGCCACCCAGCCGCGGACGGGATGCGTTTTCAGGAACTCTTTCACGTCCCCCTCCGTCTCGTCGGTAACGGCGATGAAGACCACCGGGCCGGAGCTGAACTTGTCCGCGAGATCGTTGAGGCGCGCGATGGAGTCCACGCAGTTTTCACACCAGGTGGCCCAGAACTCCAGCACCACCGCCTGGCCCCTCAGGTCGTCCCAGGTCTTAACTTCGGGCAGCGGGGCGTTGATGAGTTTCGGCAGGCGCAGCCCGGGCGCGCGCTGGCCGGCCTTGGCGTAGCGCGGCCGCTCGTCGGCGCTCCGCGAACAGGCGGCGGCCGCCAGCAGGACGGCCAGCAAAAATATCGTTCCTTTCTTCACTTTATCCCTACCGCGAATCCCCCGCCGGTGGGGATCACTGACGCGGAAGCGAACCTGTCGGAATCGAACAGGACATGGAAGAATTCCCGCATGGCCCGGGCCCGCGTATTGTCCGCGGCGGAAATATCGCCGGGGCTGAGCCTGCCTTTGAGGAAGGTCTTATCCGCCAGCGCCACGCCGCCCGGCCTGAGGTTGGCGGCCGCCCAGCGCAGGTAATCGGGGGCCAGCTCCGGCTCCGCGTCGATAAAGCAAAAGTCGAACGGCGCCAGCTTCGAAAGCGTTTTCAGGCTGTCCTTCGCCGGGCCTTCCATCACGGTCACCTTGCGCGACAGGCCCGAGGCCTCGACGGCCTCTTTAGCCAGTTGCACGCAGGCGGGATCTTTTTCCAGGGAATAGAGCCTGCCGCCCTCGGGCAGCCCGCGCGCTATCCAGTGCGCCGAGTAGCCGTAAAGCGCGCCTATTTCCACCGCCTTCCTGCCCCCGGAAAGCCTGGCGAAAGTTTCAAGGAGCCGGCCTTCCATGGCGGAAACGGAGTCGCCGCGCACGCCATCTTTTTTCATCGAGGCGGTCACGCCCGAGGCGTAGCCCTCGTCCGCCGCGGTTAGGGCGGAAAAATACACGGCGACGTCGGAAGGCTGCCAGTCGCGGGCGAAAATATCCGGCTCTTCTTTTTTCATCTTTTTCCTTGGTATGCGGCCGGGCTCAGAACGGGCGGCGGTGCAGCGTGACGCCCGCCCGGAGCCCCGGACCCGCGGCGCCGGCGCACATCAGTACCGGCCACGGAGAAAAATCCGCGTCGTTCAGCGCGGCGGAACAAAAAGCTTCCGCGGTCCCGGACAGGGTGACCTGCGCCTGGAAATAGCGCCCCGCGCAAGTGCCGGCGCCCGGCTGCGCGGCGCCGCCGCGGCCGACATAAGGGCAGACGGCGTAAAAACTTATTTCGGCGGAAAGTTCGCCCCCGGTCTCCAGCAGGTCCTTTTCTGAAGCGGCGGCGGCGGAAGCCTCGCCCGGGGCCGAAGGGAGCCCCAGGCGCAGGCGCACCGGCCTGTTTACGACGCCGGGCCTGGGCAGGGAACAGCGGCCGCCGCCGCAGTCCTGGGTCCAGGAAGAGATATAGCCGCTGAGCTCCAGCGGTTCCGCCCCGTCCCGGGAGGACAGTTGCGCGGGAGAAAAAGCCGGCAGCAGGAATAAGCTGGCGCAAAGAAGGAGGAAGCGTGGCATGCGGCCTATATTTTACAAAAAAAGAGGGCCCCGGCCGCGGTCCTTTCCCGCCAAACCCCCGAAAAAGGCCCCTATTATTATATTTTGCTTTATTTAACCCTTTTTGCTATATTTCATACCTATGGCAACCCAAAACATTAAGTTCGGCACCTCGGGATGGAGGGGTGTTATCGCTGAAGATTTCAATTTTACCAGCCTGCGCCGCGTAAGCCATGCGGTGGCGGAACACGTTAAAGAGCACAAAGAATACGGTTTCAAAGGCGAGGAATACCTGCTGAACCTGAAGCGCCACGGCGCGCAGGCGCCAAAAACGCCCCATATCGTGATCGGCCACGACACGCGCTACCTCTCCGAGGACTTCGCGAAGACCGTGGCGGAAGCCATAGCGGCGGAGAGCATAACCGCGGTGGTCTCCGATACGGAAACCCCCACGCCCGTGGTGGCCTGGGAAGTGATGCGCACGTACGCGGCCGGCGGCGTAATGATCACCGCCAGCCATAACCCGGCTCAGTACAACGGCTTTAAATGGACGCCCTACTGGGGCGGCCCCGCCATCTCGGAAATAACGAACAACCTTGAAACCAGGGTGCAGGCCCTGACCAACGCCGAAGTGGACAAGAACATCCCTTTCGAACACGGCGTGGCGGCCGGGATAATCCGCGTTGAGGATTTCCACGGCAATTACCGCAAGCAGATAAATTCGCTGCTGGACCTGGGCGCCATAAAGAAAGCCGGCCTTAAGATCGCCGCCGACTCCGTACACGGGGCCGCGCGCACCTACCTGCGGCCGCTGCTGGAAAGCGCGGGGGCGCAGGTAATTGGCCTGCGCGAGGACCGCGACGTGCTTTTCGGCGGGCATCCGCCGGATACGGACGAGGAAAATCTTTCCGGGCTCAAGAGCGCGGTGCTGAAGAACAAGCTGAACCTGGGCCTGGCCTGCGACGGGGACGCCGACCGCTACGGCATCATCGACTCCGACGGGACCTGGATCGCCCCGAACCTGGTGCTGGGCCTGGCGCTGGAGCACCTGGTAAAGAACCGGGGGCTGAAAGGCAAGTTCGCCCGGTCCGTTATGACCTCCCATTTCGCCGACGCGATCGCCAAGCACCACGGTCTGGAAGTGCGGGAAACGGCGGTAGGCTTCAAGCACATCGGCAACCTGCTGCGCACCGGCCAGTACCTGCTCGGCGGCGAGGAATCGGCCGGGCTCTCCATCATGAACCACGTGCCCGAGAAGGACGGCATCCTCGCCTGCCTGCTCATGGCGGAAATGGTGGCCTATGAGCGCAAGCCCATCAAGAAGATCCTGGAAGGGCTCAACAAGCGCTTCGGGAATTTCATCACCTCCAGGGTCAACCTGCGCCTGGACCGCGACATCAACATGGAATCCCTGGTGGAGCGCCTTACGCTTAACCCGCCGCTGAACCTCGGCGGCGCCTCGGTCTGGCGCATCGACCACACCGACGGGTTCAAATTCATAATGAAGGACGGCAGCTGGCTGGGCCTGCGGCCCTCCGGCACGGAGCCGGTGGTGCGCGTTTACACCGAAGCCTTTACGCCCAAACAGTCGGCCGCGCTCAACGAGGCCGGCAGAAAAATAATAAGCGGCAAGCTTTAAATCGTAGTACCCAGCACACTTAGGAGACAAAATGGACGCTAAAATAAAAAAAATTACAGCCCGGGAAATCCTTGACTCGCGCGGTTTCCCCACGGTGGAAGCCGACATAACGCTGACCGACGGTTCTTTCGGGCGCGCGGCCGTGCCCAGCGGCGCCTCCACCGGCACCCACGAGGCTCTGGAAATGCGCGACGGCGGCAAGCGCTATCTCGGCAAAGGCGTGGTCAAGGCCGTCGAGAACGTCAACAAGGCCATCGCAGCGGAGATCACCGGCCTCAAGGCCGACCAGATAAAGATCGACGAGATGATGATCGAACTCGACGGTACCCAGATGAAGACCAAGCTGGGCGCCAACGCCATCCTCTCCGTCTCCATGGCGCTGGCCCGCGCCGGCGCGGCCTCGGCCAAGCTGCCGCTTTACGCCTACATCCGCAAGGCCTACGGCCTCAAGCACAAAGACTTCCTCATCCCCGCCCCCATGATGAACATCATCAACGGCGGCAAACACGCGGACTCCGGCATCAGCATCCAGGAGTTCATGATAGTCCCCACCGGCGCCCCCAGCTTCAGCGACGGCATCCGGATGGGCTGCGAGATCTACCACACGCTCAAGAAGATCCTGGCCAAGGCCGGCTACACCACGGCCGTGGGCGACGAGGGCGGCTTCGCCCCCAAGATCTTCACGCACGAAGCGGTGCTGGAGACCATCTGCAACGCCATCAAGGACGCGGGCTACACTTTCAAGGAAGTGCAGATAGCCCTCGACTCCGCCGCCAGCGAATTCTTCCAGAACGACCGCTATGTCTTCGAAGGCTCCAACCTGAGCTACCAGGACCTGACCGCCAAATACTCCGAATGGAGGAAGCATTTCCCGGTGATCTCCTACGAAGACCCCCTGGCCGAGGATGACTGGGACGGCTGGTCCCACCTCTCCAAGCACCTGGCGAAGAAAGCCCGCGTCATCGGCGACGACCTGTTCGTGACCAATCCCGAGCGCCTCAAGAGAGGCATCGAGGAAGATGTCGCCAACGCCGTCCTGATCAAGCTCAACCAGATAGGGTCGCTGACCGAAACGGTGCGCGTCATAGAGATGGCGCACAAGGCCGACTACGCCACCGTGATCTCGCACCGCTCGGGCGAAACCGAAGATTCCTTTATAGCGGACCTGGCCGTGGCCACCAACGCCGGCGCGATAAAGACCGGGGCGCCCTGCCGTTCGGAGCGCCTGTGCAAGTACAACCAGCTCATCCGCATAGAAGAGGAGCTGGGCAAGAAGGCGCGCTACGCCAAGGACTACGCCTTCAAGTTCAAATAAGCCGGCGGCAGCAAAAATCCCGCCGCGTCCTCCCCGCGAGGGGAGGTGGCCCGGCGGGATTTTTTTATGAAACGATTTCGCTTCGGAATAAAACTGAGATACGCGCTGATACTTGCGCTGGCGTTCATCCTGCTGGGCAACAGGGGCTTCCGCAACCTCATAGCCAACTACCGCGAATACCGGGTGCTTACGGCGAAGAAGCTGAAGCTCGAAGGGCAGCGCGCCCAGCTGGCGAAGCAGCTTAAGAACATAGGGGAAAACCCCGCCGTGGAGCAGGCGGCGCGCAGGGAGCTGGGCCTCATAAGGCCGGGCGAGACCGAATACCGTTTCCCCCCTCCAAAGGACTCCGACAAATGAAGATCAGGCAGTTCAAGCTGGGACCGATGGACAATTTTTCCTACGCCGTCTGGGACGAGGGCTCCGGCCAGGCAGCGTTGATCGACCCGGCCTGGGAACCGGGCGTCCTGGACGCCTTCCTGAAAAAAGAAGGGCTCGACCTTAAATGCCTGCTGCTCACCCACGCCCATCCCGACCATGTCAACGGAGTGGCTTTCTTCACGGGCAGGAACAAAGGGCTCCCGGTGTACCTGAACTCCGAAGATCACTTTATGCTCGAGCAGCGCCCTGCCGGGCTGCGCAACGCCGTAGAAGGAGAGAAAATACCGGTGGGCTCCGCCGAACTCACGGTAATGCGCACCGCGGGACACACCCAGGGCTCGGTCTGTTACCTGGTTCCGGGCGCCGTGTTCTCGGGCGACACGCTTTTCGTGGGCGAGTGCGGCCGCGTGGACCTGCCGGGCTCAAGCCCGGAGGCGCTCTACAACAGCTTCGTCAGGCTGGCCGCGCTGCCGGACGGGGACGCCCTCTACCCGGGCCACTCCTATAACGGCGACACCTCCACCCTGGGCGTGCAGAAAGAATACAATTTATACCTCAAGCTTGCCCGCCAGGGCCGCAGAGAGGACTTCCTTAAGGCGATACTATGAGAGCCCGCCGCCCCTCGCCGGCCGGCTGGGCCGCGGTTTCCGACTTCGACGGCACCATCACCCTGCGCGACGTCGGGGACTCCCTGCTGCTGCATTACGGCTATTCCGATAAAAAAGCCATCGAAGCGTCCTATTCGCTGAAGGTGCGCGTGGAAGATTTCATGAAGAAAGCTTTCTCCGGCGCCAAACTTTCCGAGGAGGCCATCGCGCTGTTCGTGCGCGAGCGCGTAAAGGCCAGGCCGGGGTTCACGGATTTCGTGAACTTCTGCGAGGCGAGCAAGATCCCTTTAGAAGTGGCCAGCGGCGGGGTGGACCTTTACGCCGGACCTTTTTTCCGCAAGCACGGCGTGGCGGTAAAAGCTTTTTTCGGCAGGGCGCGCGTGACCGCCGGCGGGCTCAGGATCTCCTATCCCTTCCTCCGCCGCATGGACCTCAGCGCCTTCAAGGCCTCCAGGGTAGCGCGCCTGCAGCGCGCCGGGCGGCGCGTAGTTTTCTTCGGCGACGGCCCCAACGACCTGAAAGCGGCCGCGCTGGCGGACAAGGTCTTCGCCGCCGGACGGCTGCTCAGGCTTTGCCGGGCCAGCGGTATCGCCGCCTCCCCGCTCACGGATTTTTCCCGCGCCATTGTTTTCCTGCGAAAAGCCGCGCCCGCCGCCGGGGCCTGAACATGCATCCATTTATTCTCCAGATCGGCTCTTTTAAACTGCCGGCCTACGGGCTGATGGTGGCGGCCGGCTACCTGTCCGCCATCCTATTCATTTTCAGCAGGGCCGGCCGGGCGGGCTTAAAAAAGGAAACGCTTTCGGACCTTATTTTCTACACGGTGCTCAGCGGCATGCTGGGCGCCAAGCTCTTTTACGCGGCCCTGTACTGGCGGGAGTTCGGCCCGGACACCGCCGCCAGGCTGCTCTACCTTGTTAAGACCTTCCAGTACGGCTTTGTGTTTTACGGCGGCATCGCCGGGGGCGCCGCCGGCTTTGTGCTGACCGCGCGCCGCTGCAGCCTGTCCCTGCCGCGGACCGCCGACCTGTTCGCGCCGGCGCTGGCCCTCGGCCACGCCTTCGGCAGGATCGGCTGTTTCCTGGCCGGCTGCTGCCACGGCAGCCCCTATTCCGGCCCGCTGAGCGTAACCTTCACGAACCCAGCCTGCGAAGTGGACCCGGCCCTGCTGGGGACGCCCCTGCACCCGGTGCAATTGTACGAGGCCGCCGGAAACCTCTTTATTTTTGTTATCCTTATGAAGGCGCTGGACCGGGCGCTGCAGCGGCGCCTGGCCCCCGGCACGGTGATCGGCGCCTACGCCCTGCTGTACGCGGCGCTGCGCGGCGCGCTGGAATTCCTCCGCGGGGATGACCGTGGTTTTTCGGCGCTGGGGCTGTCCCCGGGCCAGTTATTATCGGCGGCCATAGCGGCGACGGCGGCGGTCTACCTGTTCAAAATAAAGGCAAATCATGAAAACAAATAAGATCGCTTACGAAGGCTCTCCGTGCAGGCTGGACGTATTCGTCACGGGCACAGGGGAGAACTTTTCCCGCCCCTTCGCCCGCTCCCTGGTGCTGGAAGGGCTGGTCACGGTCAACGGAGAAATGAAGAAGCCCTCCTACCAGCTCAACACCGGCGACACCGTGGAGATCCGCGCCCCCGAGACGGGCGGGCTGCACGGCGGCTTCGAGAAGCTGGTCCTCTTCGAGGACAAAGACCTGCTGGCCATAGAAAAACCGGCGGGACTGCCGGTGCATCCCAATTCGGCGAACTGGGAAGTTAATCCCCAGGCAGCCCTCCTCGTTGAGCCAACTGTCATCTCCATGCTGTTCACGGCCCGGCCCGGCATGGCCAAGACCGGGGTCAGCAGGCTGGGCCTCGTGCACCGCCTCGACCGCGACACCAGCGGGCTGATGGTCCTGGCAAAAACCCCCGAAGCCCAGGACGCCCTCAGCGCGGGGTTCAGGGACCGCCTCATTGAGAAGACCTACCTGGGAGGCGTAGCCGGGATCCCGGAGGACAGGGCCGGGATCATAGACGCGCCTATCGGGCGCGCCACCGGGTTCAAAAAAATTAAGGTCTGGGAATTCGGCCGCGACGCGGTCACGGAGTACAAGGTGAAGGAAAAGGGCCCGGACTGCGCCCTGCTGGAGATCCACCCCAGAACCGGCCGCACCAACCAGATAAGGATACACATGGAATACCTCGGCCATTCCATAATCGGGGACAAGCTTTACGGCGGGCGCCCGGCCGAACGCATGCTGCTGCATTCGACGCGCCTGGTTTTCAAGCACCCGGTCACCGGGAAAAAGATGGACCTCGAGTCCCCCATGCCGGAAGATTTCAAGAAAGTCTGGAAAGCCGCTAAGGCGAAGAAAACGACCAAAAGCCGCTAGAGGCCGGCTCCGGCAATAGCCCCGGGAAAAAGCCCTGCCTTCGAGAGCCGGACCTTAAGCAATGAACGATCCAAAATTGAACCTGTCCACCCTGGCGGAGCGGCTGCGTGCCGCCGTGGAATTATTGGAAGCCGTAGCCGGCGACCGCGGCCTGCTCGCAGGGCTTCCGGAGCCCGAGCGCAGGCGCCTGCTTTCGGCCGCAGGCCAGGTCTCCCGGCCCGACGCGCGCGCGCGCCGGCAGCAGGTGAAGGAAGCGCAGCGCCTGCGCAAGACGGCCAGGACGGCGCGCGCCGAAAGCGCGCTCAGCCAGACCGGCATCCGCAAATTGCGCCGGCAGACCGTTTTCACCACCCCCAACCAGCTCCCGCCTCCGGCCCTTGCGTGGCAGGAACCCGGGGACGCCCCGCAACCGCCGGAGCCGCACGAGGAACAGAACTGTTACATCTGCAAAAAGAATTACACGCGGCTGCACCATTTCTACGACCAGCTTTGCCCGCCGTGCGCCGAGCTGAACTTTCGCAAGCGCACGGAAACGGCGGACCTGCGCGGGCGCGTGGCCCTGCTTACCGGCGGGCGCGTGAAGATCGGCTACCAGGCGGGCATCAAGCTGCTGCGCGCCGGGGCCGAGCTTATCGTAAGCACCCGCTTCCCGCGCGACTCGGCCCTGCGCTACGCGGCCGAACCCGATTTCAAGGACTGGGGCCACCGCTTGAGCATTTTCGGGCTGGACCTGCGCCACACGCCCAGCGTGGAAGCGTTCTGCCGGCACCTGCTCGACACCCGGCCGCGCCTGGATTTCATAATCAACAACGCCTGCCAGACCGTGCGGCGCCCCCCGGATTTTTACCGGCACATGATGGACCGGGAGCACGGGCCGCTGCGCGACATGCCGGAGCACGCGCGCAGGCTGCTGGGCGCCTACGAAGGCCTGCGCGGCTACCACATGCTGCCCGAAGGCGCGCCTGCCGCCGGCGGAACCCTCTCCGCGGCGCTGCTGCCGGGTATTTCCAGCGCCGCCGGGCTGACGCACGCGGCTGCGCTGTCGCAGGCGGCGCTGCTGCCGGAGGAACTTGCAGCCCAAAAGGGTCTGTTTCCCGAAGGGAAGCTCGACCAGGACCTGCAGCAGGTGGACCTGCGCGAACGCAATTCCTGGCGCCTGCTAATGGCGGAAGTACCGGCCGTGGAACTGCTGGAAGTGCAGCTGGTCAACGCCGTGGCGCCGTTCATCCTGAACGCCCGCCTCAAGCCCCTGCTGCTCCGCACGCCGGAACGCGACAAGCACATCGTCAATGTTTCGGCGGTGGAGGGACAGTTTTACCGGAAGTTCAAGACCACGCGCCATCCGCACACGAACATGGCCAAAGCCGCGCTCAACATGATGACGCGCACCTCGGCCGCGGACTACCAGACCGCCGGCATCCACATGAACGCCGTGGACACCGGCTGGGTTACGGACGAAGACCCCGCGCAGATCGCCGCGCGCAAAACGGCCGAGCACCGCTTCCATCCGCCGCTGGACATCGTCGACGGAGCGGCGCGCATAGTGGACCCGATCATCTCAGGTTTCAATACCGGGGAGCATGTCTGGGGTAAATTCCTGAAGGATTATAAACCGACGGACTGGTAACGGCGGCCCGGTCCGCGCGAACCGCGCGGCGGGGAAAGCCCGAACTAAACCTATGACGCCTCCCCCGGCAAATACCGCCGGGGCCGGCGGCGCTTTTAACGCCGGGCCGCGGCGCCGCCTTCAGCGCAATTCAGCTATCCCTTCGGCGCGCGTGACCAGGCTGCGGCCGCCGGCTTTGAACAGGGCCAGCAGCCGGGCATTGTCGAAATCCAGGTTACAGTTGGCGGAGTAAAGGGCGTAAAGCGACGGGTCCATGAAAGGCCGCTTCAGGTTCAGCAGATCGGAGAGCCACGTTATCAGCTGGCCCAGCAGCTGCCCGGTCCAGAAAGGCAGGGTTATGCTTTTAAATTCCCTGCCGGGCAGATATACGCGCGCCAGGATGCGGTAAAACTCGTCGGCGCCGGTTATTTCGCTGTCTATCACGTTGACCGCGGCGCCCGCCGCTTCGGGCCGCGTGGCGGCCAGGAAA